>CABQJA010000043.1 GCA_902464345.1 uncultured Clostridium sp. | reverse complement strand
ATAAAAGATTACCTAAAAGAACTATCAACCCTAAAAACAAATATTGAAAATTTCCAATCTGGTCCACTGAACCTTGACTCTTTAAGCGCACCTCAAATCAGTCTCCTGCGAAAAGGCACATTAACAACTCCTGATGACCTTCGACCCTATATCAGTGAAATTGAAAGAATTCAACATATGCAGGCTCCCTCCACATCTTCCAGCCACTTTAAACTTTCACTTGATTTATTCGATCAGTACGCTACTGCACTCTCCGATATTGACGGTGCCCAAGCAGCTCTACTTCTCTCTACACAGGGACTGACCAATGCAGACATTCAACGTACTCTGGCTGCTAAAGGTCTTTCTACCGAAATGCAATATCAGGCTATGGCTGAAGCCGGATTACTCTCCAGCAAGAAAGAATTACTTGCTTCAGACCTGAAGTCAATTCTAACCTCCCAATTACAATCAGAAGAACTTGCCAATGAGGTTCTTGCTTCTATGGGGCTCTCAGTTGCTACAGAGGCCGAGGGTCAGCAGACAGTTAAACTCACCACCTATAAACTGGCCAGAGCACAGGCATCTGGATACCTGACAGAGGCTGAGGCGAAAGAACTTGGTCTGACCCTCGGTGTATCCGCTGCCACGAATGCTCAGGCAACCACTGCCATTCCAAAATGGATTACAAGCCTGAAGGCTTCCACCGCTGCCATCTGGAAACAGGTTGCTGCCACCGCCACTTGGCTGGCGACAAATCCTGCCGGATGGATTACCGCCGGAGTCCTTGCTATCGGTACGGCTATTACTGCTATCTTTGCTATTAATAAAGCCATTGATAAGCATCGTCAGAAAATCATTGAAACCGGCGAAACCGCTTCTGAAAATATTCAGACCATCAAGGATAATTTAAGTAACATGAAGAGTTCCGTAGAAGATGCATGCAACACCTATGAACAGTTGCAGGCAGGTGTCGATATCTCCACCAATACCAATCTCAGCCTCTCTGATGAGGATTACCAGAAATTTCTGGATACAAACAATCAGTTAGCTGAGCTCTTCCCGGAATTGATCAAAGGGACAGACATAGAAGGTAATGCCATTCTAAATCTGGGTGCCAATGCTGCCGAAACAACACAGATTCTGAATGATCTGGCAGCGGCCAAACGCAAGGCTCTCGGTACCGAGATCAAGAATAACATGACCGACGTCATGAATGGCATATATGAAAGCACCCGAAGTGCACGGGAAGAAATCGATAGATTCTCATCAACGAATACCAGGTATGACACTGCTGCTCTGCATACAACACTTATGAATTCTATGTATAGCGATCAGAAGCATATATCTCTGGGTAAAGACTTCTCCGAGAACTTTGACAGTCAGACTATGCTTAACTCCATTGCCAATCAGTTAAACCAGGAGTTAGGAACCAATCTGAGTGCTGCCTATAGTTCCTGGAGTGATTCCTATTTTCTGGATCTAAGTTCCTTAGCAGACGATCAATATGAAAAAGCATATTCTATCCTTGCTAATCAAGGGGATCATATATTTGAAACCCTGTCCACACAATATGCCGCTGCCTCCAGTGATGCCAGAGAAGAAATCAATCAGGCATATAAGGCTAATATCATGGATGTTCTGACAGGTCTTGATGTTGATTCCAACTACAACAATCTTGACACCAACCTTCAGAATATGGCACGACAAATGGTTACTAACCTTAATTATGCTCAGTATGCCGATGAGATTAAGGGTACCTATTCTGATGACATTTATCAGTTCTTCAATGATAAATTTCTAACCTCTATGGCTACTGCCACATCCAAAGATCAGGCTAAAATCAGTCAGCTATACTCCAATATTTTATCCTTAGATCCGGATGCTCCTCTGCAGGAGAATGCTGCAGCCATTGAGCAATACACCTCGGAACTTTCGAAATTGCTTGGTGATACACTGAGTGCGGATGATCTGGTAAATATGTTTGATCTTGGCGATTTTGATTCAACTCTGATTACCAGAGCCCAGACTGCGATTACAGATGACCTTGCCGAAGAGGACCCACTGAAAGAACAGTTAAATGACTATATTGCCGGATTAAATGCCTCTGATCTGAATCTGATTCTCTCCATGTCTATGGATGAGCGTTCTCAGATTGATTCCCTGGACGAACTGGAGGATTGGCTGGACCGGGCTCATACCCGTGCGAATGCAGTCCACATTACACCAATCGTCGATACAGAGGCCTTCAAGGAAGCGCTGGCTGATGCCAGCGAAGAGGTGGCTGATGCTCAGTTGCGTTTAAACGATACTCAGCTGACCGCTGCGAACGCTTCCCAACTGTTAAAGAATGCTACGATCAACGAGATTGCAGGCCTGATCAATGAGAACACGGCCCTTGGGAATTCCTGCGACGTTCTGTATTCTTATATGAATATTAAGCTCAGTGCAGCCGGCAGTGCCTTATCCACATCCAGTGATGTTGACAACCTGATCAGTCTCTGTTCTGCACTGGACATTACCGGCAGCTATTTAGTTAAATACTCTGAATTTAAGAAGAAAATGGAGAATGGCGAGTCTCCAACCGGCAACTGGAAATCTGACGAATATACTCTGGAAGCTTATAAAACTTCAGCTATTGATGAAATAAAAGCCGCATTAGCCAAGCATAAGACAAATGCCGCCAATACCCCTTCCACCGCCGCACCATCCTCCTCCGGCCAGAGCACCAGTGCCAAGGAATACAACTGGATGGAGACTGCCATTACCCGATGCACGGAAGCGCTGTCACGCTTAAAGACCATTCAGGAGAATACCTTCCTCTCATGGTCATCCCGGAATCAGGCTCTGAATCAGGAGATTGCAGAGACCGGCAACCAGATTTCCATCCTGTCACAGATTTACGCCGGCTATATGGCACAGGCCGATGCCTCCGGTCTTTCAGAGGATTATAAGGCAAAGGTCCGCAACGGCAGTATGCAGATTGAATCCATTGCCGATGCCGGTCTGCAGGAGCGGATCGACCAGTACCAGCAGTGGTACAAGGCCGCCGCTGATATTCAATCGCAGATAGAGGAACTGAACCGTTCCCTTGCGGATCTCGCATTGCAGGAATTTGAAGCGATTCAGTCACAGTTTGAGAACCGTCTGTCTGACTTTACGAACACCGCCAACCGGATTCAGGACGAGATGGATCTGATTGAGGCGAAAGGCCATGTGGTCAGTCAGTCCATGTATCGTCAGCTGATTGCCAATGAAAAGGCGAATCGTCAGGAACTGACTGCCGAGCGGGAGCAGCTCCTTCGGAGTCTGAATGCCGCTATCGCATCCGGTCATCTGATCTCCGGCTCTGAGCAATGGTATGACATGCAGAAGAAGATTCAGGATGTCGATGCCGCTATCCGCGAAGCAGACAAATCCCTCCAGGACTATAACAACTCACTGCGTCAGTTGAAATGGGATGCCTTTGACCGGATGCAGGAGAAACTGGCAGGTCAGACCGATGAGTCTGAGTATTTGCGAAAGCTCCTGGAGCAGGAGGATACCACCGATGCTTCCGGCAAGCACGGTCTCAGTAAATACGGCATTGCGGAACTGGATATCCGGGGAGCCAATTATCAGATATATCTGGAGCAGATCCGGAAGTACAAGTCCGAGATTGCATCTCTGGATAAACAGATTGCAAAGGATCCGGGCAACCAGACACTGTTAGAACGCCGCCAGAAGCTGGTAGAAGCCCAGCGTGAAAGCGTTCTCGCCGCCCGCGAGGAAAAGCAGGCCATGATTGATCTGGCAAGAAAGGGCTATGATGCCATCATCGACTCCATGGAGGAGCTGATCAGTAAGAAAAAGGAAGCTCTGAAAAGCGAACAGGATCTGTATGAATATCAGAAATCCATTGCCGAGAAGACGAAAAACATTGCCACGCTGGAAAAGCAGAAGGCTGCTTATTCCAATGATACATCCGAGGAGGGAAGAAAGCGTCTGCAGGAGATCACCGTAAAGCTGCAGGAGGCACAGGAGGACCTTAAGGATACCGAATACCAGAAATGGATTTCCACACAGGAAGATATGATGGATCAGGCACTCTCGGATTATCAGGCCTTCGTAGATGAGAAGTTCAGTGATACCGATGCCCTGATTGCAGAGTTGCTCACCACAACAGATGAGAATCAGTCTACCACCAATCGGGTACTGGCAGAGCTCGCCAAGGCTGCCGGATACAAGTTGTCGGAGGATCTCTTAAAACGGATCCGTACCTACAATGAAAAGATCTATCAGGTCACTCCCGATCTTCCGCTTGTTTACGGCAATGTGACCGGTGCTGCCGCACCTGTTCAGAGCTATAGCCGGGAATATGAGCTGGCTTTGCAGAATCTTCTGCAGACCACTGCCCGCCCATCACTGCCTGCTCAGTCGGTGACCTCCGGTGGTGTTTCTATCCGGATCGATCAGATGAATCTGCCGAATGTAACACGTCCGGAAGACTTCAGCCGCAACCTGATCACCGCACTTCAGAATGACTCCGGTGTGGTGAAATCCATTCAGGCAGTCAGCACAGATCTGATTGCCGGTAAGAGCATCCACCGTGTCAGAAGATTCTAATACCAGGAGGAATAAACTATGAATCAAACCAAATACGAGAAGCGTATCCAGCTTCTCCAGAAAGAAGTAACCCGTTTAACAGAAGAAAACCGTGCATTAAAACAGGAGCTGCAGACCTGTACCTCCGGTTCTGCTGCGGACAGCTTAAATGCTGTCCGCCGGGCGGAGCAGGAGTTCTATCAGCTCTGTGATGAATTAACGGATCTGAAATCACAGTATACAGATCTGTTGCAGGAATTCAGCCGCACCATGAACCGGGAACGCACACATTTCAAACGCCAGACCGACCAGTCGATCCGCCGGATCAACCGAAGTCTGAACGATTAGGAGGAACGAATTATGATATATGATTTTTTATTTGAAGGACATTGCGCCAGTGATTTTGATCTGGTTCTCGCCTCTGCTGACGGTGCGAACCTCTCGGAATCACTGGGCATTGCCACTCCGGAAGCGATCACTGTCCAGCCGGTTCTCGGTAATCGACAGTTTTTCATCCGGAATCATTACACCACTATGCTGCAGAAGACGTTAAGGCTGCTGCACTTTGACCGGATCAGCTGTCAGGTAACGCCGCTCTCCACCGCCATGCAGGAAGAGATCATCCGCTGGCTTTGCCGGGAGGATGGCTACCACCCGTTCTGCTTTCTGGATCCGGAGGAACCGGACTCCGTTTATTTTGATGTACGGATCAATGCCGGTGTTCTGGAGCTTGCAGGTAGCCCCTGCGGCTTCGAGCTTACACTGGAGACCAATTGTCCGTATGGCTATCAGCCGGTGCATATTATCCGAAGCATTTCCGCAGATGCACCTGCTCTGACGATTCAGGACCCTTCATCCCGCGTAGGCTCCAGTCCTGTCAATCTGTTCCTGCTGTATCAGGGCGAGGAGGATCAGACGCTGGAGATTGAGAACTCCTTTGACCATCGGAAGACCCGCATTACCGGCTGTCATTCCGGCGAGATGCTGCAGCTGACAGAGCTGCATACCATCTCCTCCTCCATACGGCAGGATGAGATTGCCAATGCTTTTAACTATGTATTTCCGACTGTCTCCAACACACTGGGACAGCGTACCAATGTATTCACCTTCTCCCAGCCCTGTCAGGTAGAGCTGGATTATAAAGCTTACAGAAAGGTGGGATTCTGATGCCAATGAATATTTCCTATGACAATCTGGAGCAGATGGCACCCCCGACCCTGCTGCTCTGCCGCCGTGACCGGACCGTACTCGGTGCCCTTTATCCGGTCACGGATCTGACGGTCACCTGGAATCTGGACACCTGTCAGGAGCTGAGCTTCCGGGTATATAAAGAGCTTTTATCCGAAACACTCTGGAATGGGCTTGACCAGTTCAAGCTCATCTATATTCCGGAGTTTGCGGAATATTTTGATCTGGATGTTGCTGTTTCCGAGACTGAGCAGTCCGTCAAAACAATCACCGGCAAGTCCCTTTGCGAGGCAGAGCTGTCCCAGATCGTCCTGTATGATATCGAGATCAATACCGAATCCGATATCAGCCGGGAGGATTATACGGTGGCTCCGGTTTATGATCCGGAGCATCCGGCAGACTCCCTGCTGCTCCGGATTCTGGACAAGGCTCCTCATTACTCCATCGGCGAGGTCGATGCAGAGATTGCGGAACAGGTACGTCCATTCAGTATTCACGGGAAGGACATCTATGCCTTCCTGACGGAGGAGCTGTCCAAGGAGCTGAACTGTCTGGTGCGCTTCGACTCGGTTCACCGGCGGATCAGTCTCTATGCCGCCGATTCTTATGGCAGAGATACGTCTGTATTCGTAGATCGTGAGAATCTGGCGACCTCCATCTCCCTGAATCTGGATAAAGACTCTGTAAAGAACACTTATCGGATACAGGGCGGGGATGACTCCATGACGGCTGCCGTTGCCGCCTGTAATCCAAACGGCACGAACTATATCTATCATTTCTCGGACACCATGCGGCGCAATATGTCGGATACGTTGTCGCATGCTCTGACCGTCTATCAGGAGCTGTACGACTCCAGACAGCAGGAATATGCTGACAATATGCACTCCCTGTATGCTTCCATTGAGACTACGCTTTATCTGACCTCCGGCATGATGCCGAAGGAGACACTGCCGGATACTTCAGCCACTGCAGAGCTGGCGAAGCTTACAGCGGAAACGATCGGAACCATCTCCGTCCAGCGTCTGTCCACGGCGAGCACTACAACCGTTACCAATGCGGTTCTTGCCATGGCAAAAACGCTGCTGGCACCCGGCTATCTTGTAACAGCTCCCGAAGCAGCCTATTCTGCCGACACCCATACATGGGTCGGCCGGTTCTGTGTCACAGCTTCTGCAAACTCCGGTAATACTGCCGAGAGTGAGACTGCAATTACCCTGCCTGTAGATGAGAATTACCTGAACTACACAAAGCAGCGGATCCTGAGAAGTCTGAACCAGTATCAGGTCAAATCGGAAACCACCTATGATTACACCCTCTACGGCCTGAATCCGCTGATCAACTTTCTGGATGCCTACCAGGCATGTCTGGATATTCTGATTGAGATGGGTGCTGCGGATGCTGATCCAAACCTTGGTCTGTCAGACCTTTATGCCTTCTATTATCAGGAACGGTTGCTGGTCAGTCATGAGATTCAGGTGCGGGAAGGCCAGCTGAAGGAAACGCAGGCTAAGACAGACACCTACCTGAATATCCGGAATACCATTCAGAAGGCACTGGATCTCCGGACCTTTCTGGAGAACCGGTCTGTATGGGAGGAATTCTGCTCCTTCCGGCGTGAGGATAGCTACCAGAATGATAATTATATCTCAGACGGCCTGAATGATGCAGAACTGTTTAAGAATGCACAGGACCTGATGGATACCGCGGAGGCCGAGCTTATACAGGCTTCCGAGCCTGCAATTACGATGGATGCTTCCCTCAATAATCTGCTTGCGATCCCGGAGTTCCGTCCTCTGGTCGGACAGTTCCGGCTGGGGAACTGGATTCGTCTGGCATGTGACGGTCATATCTACAAGCTCCGCCTCTCTTCCTGCACCTTAAACTATGCCGATCTGTCAACGATTTCCGTTACCTTCTCCAATGCTGTTTCTCTGTCATCCGGGATTCGCACCATCCGGCAGACCCTGTCTGACATAAAGCAGCGCCGTCTACGGCAGAACCGGTCTTCTTCTACCGAGGATTCCGGCCTGACCTATGTCAGTCCGAACTATGACCCTGTGTCAGATGCTTCCCGGAATGTCACCTATCATGGCAACTGCCTGCTTGGCCGGAGCTATGACCCGGATCTCGGGGATTACTCCGGAGCACAGCTTAAGATTATCGGAAATTCCATTGTCTTTACCACCGACAACTGGGCAACCACCCAGACTCTGATCGGCTATCACTCCCTAAGTGACGGCAGCACCTCCGGTGGTGAGTCGGGAGCCGGTTCCCGGATCTACGGTCTGAATCCGGCCCTGTTCTCCGGTGACTCCTCAGACACGATCCGGGAGTTAAAAGCAGAGCTCGCAACTATGCGTGCAGAGCTGAATACACTACTATAAGAAGAAAGGATTTTATTATGGAAAACAAACAATACATTTCAATTGATATTATGAATCAACGGACCCTCGATCATCCTTATGCAAAGCAGTATGATACCGGGAGGGAGCTGATCTTTTCCATTACGGAGAACGGCAGTGCCTTTGACCTGACCGGCTGCACTGCCCGGATCGGCATTCATAAGCCGGACCACACCGTGGTATTCAATGACGGCAGGATCTCCGGCAATCAGGTATCCATCATCATGACAGAGCAGATGACCGCCGCAGCCGGGAATCAGATTCCATTCGAACTGATGCTGTCTGACCGGGAAAAGGTCTTTCAGACATTTACCAGCTATATGGTAATCGAGCCATCGGTCATCCCGCAGGATGCCATTGTCAGTACCGATGAGTTTCAGGCTCTGACCGATGCCCTGAAACGCGTGAATGCCAGCCAGGCTCTGCATCCGGCCGGTACGGTCACCTTCCTGGAGCTGCCGGATATTACAGAGGCTGCCGATGGTGATATGTATAATATCTCCGATGAATTCATCACGACGGAACAGTTCCGGGAGGGTGCCGGTCATACGATCGCTGCCGGCTCCAACGTCTACCGGACGATCGATGGCTTCTGGGATATCCTTGCCGGCAGTCCGGTTACCGGAATTAAAGGTGCGGAAGAAGACACCTACCGACATGGCAATGTCGATCTGACACCGGAGGATCTGGGTGCCGTACCGGCTTCCGGTGGAAGTATCTCCGGCGACCTGACCGTTCAGGGCAGCATTCTCGGTGCTGCTGTCACAGCTGCTCCCGCCATGGAGTCCGAAAAGCTGCTGACTGCAGGCGGTGCCTACGCAAGCCTTGCCCGCTTAAATGCCAGCAATACCTTTCTCGGCAGCCTCTCTCTGAATACGGGTGACGCTTCCGCCACTACCCAGCGCTCCTTATGCATTAATGACTATCATGCAGGCGAAGCTCCGATCGGCAGCACCTCTGCTGACGGTGTTTTACGCCGCTGGTATGCTACCTTAAATCCTGCCAATCACTATGCCTATACCGGACTGCATAATGTCACCGGCCAGTACTGGGAATCCGGCTTCGCCTTCCATCAGGATAAGATCGTTGCCATGGGGGCTCGCAAGGCTTCCGATGGTTCTCTGGAGAAGGTCCCGACTCTGCATATGAACAACGGTGACATTACCAATGTCGGTGCGATCAGTGTCGGTACGATCAACGGCTATAAACCGGGAACTGCCTGTGCAAAGAATGTCACTACCTCTGCCATCTCCGGCAACGAGAATCTGATCACCTCCGGCGGTGCCTACACTGCCATGGCAGGCAGACTCAGCACCGGAGGCGGCACCTTAACCGGACAGTTAACCATGAAGGCCAATGTCGTTCCATCCGGAAGCCATAATCTGGGTGCCCAGAAATCCAACTGGAATTCTGTGTGGACACAATCCTTAAAGAGTGACGGTACCTTAAAGGTCCTGTCCGGAGCTGCCACACAGGCGATCCTCTGCAAGGGACAGGATCTTCGAATGCTGACCTATGCATCCAGCGATGATGCAGCATCCATGACCTATGCTCCGGTCTATGCATCGAAGTTCAATACCTCTTCCTCCAAACGATACAAGGACTATGTCCGGGATATTACCGATGAGGATGCGACAGCACTTCTGGCCCTGCATCCAATCGTATATGACTATAAGAACAAGGCAAACGGAACCAATTGTGAAGGCTTCTATGCCGAGGATGTCTATGAAGAAATCCCTTCTGCCGTTACTCTGGCAGAGATTGACGGTGAAATGCTGCCGGATTCTATTGATTATTCCAAGCTGATTCCACGTATGATACGGCTCCTGCAGATGCAGCGGGAGGAGATTCAAAAATTAAAGGAGGCTATCCATGAGCAATAGTTCACTTGTAAGCTATACCCGTATTTCTCCCCATAAATATTCTCCACGCGATCACGCCATTGATACCATTACCATTCATTGTATGGCAGGGAATCTCTCCCTGCAGACCTGTGGTCAGATCTTTCAGACCCGGCAGGCATCCTCCAACTATGGCATCGATTCTGCCGGGCAGATTGCCCTGTATGTTGACGAATCGGATGGTTCCTGGTGCAGCTCCAGCCGGAGCAATGATATGCGTGCTGTTACGATCGAAGTTGCCAATGATGGCGGTGCCGAGACCGGCTGGCATGTATCCGATACAGCCCTGCAGTCTCTGATCCGGCTCTGTGCCGATATCTGCCGTCGCAACGGAATCGACCGTCTGCGCTGGGAGGGCAACCCTGCCCTGATCGGCCAGACGAACCGCCAGAACATGACCGTCCACCGCTGGTTTTCCAATAAAGCATGTCCCGGTGATTATTTATTCCGGCATCATCCCTATATTGCAGATTCTGTAAACCGGCTCCTGAATGACAGCCCGGCAAAGGCTCCCGAACAGGAGGCGAAAAAGAAAGGAGATTTTCATTCTATGACAGAACAACAACGCACCGCATATATCCGCAATCTATATGTCACGTATACCGGACGTGTCGCAGACCCCGCCGGTATCACCTACTGGCTGTCTCAGATAACCGAGGACACTTCTCTGGTTACACTGGAACAGCGATTCGCCGCACAGGCGGAATGCCGGAATTATGCTATTCGCTCTGCTTATCAGAATCTCCTGCACCGTCAGCCGGAAGCTGCCGGTCTGGAGTCATGGATGGTATATCTGCAGAGCCATACCGTTGCCGATATGTATCAGGCGATCATGAGTACCGCCGAATATCGGAAGCTCCGAAAATAATATACGTGATACAGGCATAAAGCGATACGGACATAAAACGTACGGACATATCGCATTTTCAGCATCACAAAAAGGACGATTCCTATATCCTGTCGGATAAAGGAATCGTCCTTTTTTTCTACATACGAAGGCTTCTATCTATGAAGCTCCCTGTATATAATATCAAAATCAGAATTAGATGTTTGCCTTAGCTACTTCTGCTAATTTTGCAAATCCTTCTGCATCACTGATTGCCATCTCTGATAACATCTTACGATTGATATCTACACCTGCAACCTTTAAGCCATGCATTAACTTGCTGTAAGAGATACCGTTCATTCTGGCTGCTGCGTTGATACGTGCGATCCATAACTGTCTGAACTGTCTCTTCTTCTGCTTACGTCCTGCATATGCACTTGTTAAGCCTCTCATTACAGACTGCTTTGCTACTCTATACTGCTTAGATCTGGCTCCTCTGTAACCCTTAGCCAGCTTTAATACACGGTTATGCTTTTTCTTAGCGTTTAAGCCACCTTTTACTCTTGCCATTATCGGTTCCTCCTATTCCTACATGTATGGTAAAATCTTCTTCATTGTCTTAACATTGGTTGCATCTGTCATAGTTGCTTTTCTAAGATTTCTCTTTCTCTTAGTTGTCTTCTTTGTTAAGATGTGGCTCTTGTAAGCCTTCATTCTCTTCAGCTTTCCAGTTCCTGTTACTTTGAAACGCTTAGCCGCAGCTTTCTTTGTCTTTAATTTTGACATGTTACTTCCTCCTTAATATCTATCGTCTATTTTGAATTTAACGTTTTTCAGCTAAAAACATTACCATGCTTCTTCCTTCTACCTTCGCCGGCTTCTCAACGACTGCTACGTCTTCCAGCTGTGCTGCGAAGTTATTCAGGATATCAATACCGATCTCTGTATGTGCTAACTCTCTTCCGCGGAAACGAATGGATACCTTTACCTTATCACCCTTGCTTAAGAATTTTCTTGCCTGATTGATCTTGGTATTCAGATCATTGGTATCAATATTCGGTGAAAACCGCACTTCCTTAATATCAATGGTCTTCTGCTTCTTCTTAGCTTCCTTTTCCTTCCGCATCTGTTCATAGCGGTACTTTCCGTAATCCACAATCTTGCATACTGGCGGCTTCGCTGTCGGAGCAATCTTAACCAGATCCAGCTCTGCTTCCCGCGCAAGCTTCATTGCATCCTTGGCAGACATAATACCAAGCTGCTCACCGTCTTCACCAATTACACGCACTTCTTTGTCTCTGATTTGTTCATTAATCATTAAATCGCTAATAGTAGTACACCTCCAAAATATCTAATATACAAGAAAAGTGGATAGCATAGCTATCCACCTTATAAAAAGTCTATTCGTAATCAATACTTTTTATGAACCCAAGTCGCCGCTGCGCTAAGGTGAGAGTGGATACTCTGCTTTCTTTTCATCAACTACTAGACTATACCGCATTTGACCGTATATGTCAAGCGGTTTTTCGCATTATTCATATTAATTATAAACCAGCTCACAGGTCACTGTGCTTCCGGATGAATTCTTGATAAATACCCGGTAGCTTCCGGTATATGCCAGATTGGTAAATGTAAATGAGAAATTACCGTTTACCTTGATCGCCCGTGTCGAACCATCCGGCTGTATGATTCCCATGGTTACGTATTTATCACTTGGACTAATAACTCCGGCTACATTCACCTGACCGCCCTTATCCTTATGGAAGGCCGGTGATTTCATGGTATATCCATCCTTAATTGTCCAGCTTGCATAAGATCTTGTGACACTGGCCGGTGCTTCTACCACGATCGTATCGGCAAACATCTCCTCTGCACTGCAGGTGAACTCCTCATACTCCGTCTTCCCGGTACTCTCATACTCTGCAGTCTCGTCCACAGCACATATTGTTGCCTCATAGGCCTGATCATACGCCTTCTCTACACCTGTCTCTGCCGCAAATACAGTCGCTGATCCCGTAAACAGCATACCGACCGTTGTCAATACAGCTACCCAACGCTTTAAACTCTTGTTCCGATTCTTTTTCATACAATCAATCCTCCACTTCAATTCATTTGCTGTTGCACCCCATGTAGGTGCAAAGGTTGCCAAATTAATTGCCCGTTCTCCCATTCTCAGAATACTTTCAAAATAATAAGTTAGAGAATAGCCGTCCCTGTAGCATCTGTGATCACAGGATGCCTCCGACCATTTCTGCATCTGTTTCGAAATATGCCAGATCAACGGCATAAACCAGTAGACACAACACAATATGATCATCAATGGTTTCCAGAATACATCCCGCTGTTTATAGTGATTCAGCTCATGATTCAAGATCATCTCCAGCTCCTCTGACTGGATCTCATCCATCGGCAGATAGATCTTCACTCTGCGAATCCCCTGAATACACGGAACCATGATCCGATATCCCTTATATACCTGTACCAGCCGGTGAATGTGCTTCCGCTCACATAAACGTAATAAAAGCTCCTGCTCTTCTACCGTCCCCCGACAGGTTCTACGCGTAGATGAACAGAAGCCTTGAAATCGTACCAGATATATTCCGGCCGTAGCACATGCACCTATCAGCCAGACTGCAAATGCGATTACTGCAATCAGTGCCATTGTCGGTGTAAGTACCAGCAGCCAGCCTCTGCCACCAATCAGATCTGTCTCCATCATCCGTATCACAGCAAACCACGGCACCGCAAATCCAAGCAGTGCAATCCGCAGCAGTCGGTATACAAACTCCGCATTACTACGCTTCGTACAGAACAAAGCAATGATTTTCCATAAAACAAACCAAACTGTCCCCGTCAAGCAGGTCAGGCCAACAATAAATAAGACTCTAACAGCAATATTACTTAAGATCATTGATTAACTTCTTAATCTCTTCCTTTTCTTCTGCCTTTAACTCTCTGATTTCAAATAAAGTAGATACAAAGCTTACTGCTGATCCGTTGAACCAGAAATCCTCAGCCTTTCTTAACTGATCGTTACGATACTCTACCTCGCTGCGTAATGACCAGTAGTAAGTAACACCCTTACGCTGAGAAGCAACAAATCCCTTGCCCTTCAGACACTTCAGGAAGGTATAAACAGTTGTGTCCTTATATACAAGACCATACTTCTCCTTCAACTGATCCAT
Source organism: uncultured Clostridium sp. (assembly GCA_902464345.1). Taxonomy (GTDB): domain Bacteria; phylum Bacillota; class Clostridia; order Lachnospirales; family Lachnospiraceae; genus CAG-632. Next base: position 170 of record CABQJA010000043.1, on the reverse strand, counting down.
GATCTGATGACAGGTAACTGGTTCTCCTGCATCCCAGATACACTTCATTGTTAATAATTCACACTCAGATAATTCAGCACGTCTCATCTTTTACTCTCCATATCTTATAATATTATTTATTAATAGAAACCTATTTGTATTAATTCTATAATAAAAGCCCTGCCTCGTCA
>CABQJA010000042.1 GCA_902464345.1 uncultured Clostridium sp. | reverse complement strand
ACTCCCCGGTCAGGAGCCGGACACCATATAGTCAAACAGGCTGTACTGATCGGAATCCGGAAGATCCTGCAGAAGTCCCAGCTGTGAAAACTTCTCAATCGTCGATTTACCGATCTTCGCCATGTCTCGTAGATTATCCTTGGATGAAAATCCACCCTTTGCCAATGCTTCCTTCGCTGCTTCCTGAACCTGAATGGCAGCCTTGATGCCCAGGCCTTCAATGCTGCAAAGTGCCGGCATGATCTTTCCGTCTATGATCTGGAACCGTTCCGCATCTGCCTTATAAATATCAATCGGATGGAACTCATAGCCTCTGGCATACATTTCCAGTACCAGTTTCATATCTTTTAAGCTATCCTTATCCTTATTCTTTAGATCATCGGATTTACTGATTTCCTCCATATGATACTCTAACTTCGAGCGTCCCAGACACATCGTCTCATAACTGAATGCATCTGCGCGAATACTGAAGTATGCCGCATAGTACTCCAACGGATAGTTAATTTTATACCAGGCAATCCGCCATGCCATCATAACATAAGCCGCCGCATGTGCCTTCGGAAACATGTATTTGATCTTTTTGCAGGAACCGATATACCATTCCGGTACATCATGCGCCAGCATCTCTTCTTCCCATTCCGGCTTCAGGCCCTTTCCTTTCCGGACACTCTCCATGATCGTAAACGCCAGTCCCTTTTCCAGACCTTTGTGGATCAGGAATACCATAATATCATCACGGCAACAGATTGCAGTAGAAATCACGGCAGTCCCGGATTTAATCAGATCCTGTGCGTTTCCCAGCCATACATCCGTACCATGTGCCAGACCGGCAATTCGTACCAGATCAGAAAACATGGTTGGCTTGGTATCCAAAAGCATCTGCATAGCGAACTCGGTACCGAATTCCGGAATACCCAGAGAGCCAAGCGGCACGCCGCCGATATCCTCCGGTGTAATTCCAAGTGCTTCCGTACTCTGGAATAATGACATGACCCGCTTATCATCCAGTGGAATCGTCTTACAATCTACTCCTGTCAGATCCTCCAGACGTCTTATCATAGTCGGATCATCATGGCCCAGAATATCCAGCTTTAACAGGTTATGGTCAATGGAATGGTATTCAAAATGTGTCGTTATGATCGGTGTATGCTGATCATTGGCCGGATGCTGGATCGGTGTAAAGGAATAAATCTCCTCATGCTTTGGCAATACGATCATACCACCCGGATGCTGTCCGGTCGTCCGCTTCACACCGGTACAACCGACTGCCAGACGCTCTACCTCACAGCTGCGCTTCTTAATGCCCCGTTCCTCATAATATTTCAATGTCATACCATAGGCGGTTTTTTCTGCAATCGTACCAATGGTTCCCGCCCGGAACGCATGTCCCTTCGTAAACAGCTCCTCCGTATACTGATGGGCATTTGCCTGATATTCGCCCGAAAAGTTCAGGTCAATATCCGGCTCCTTATCGCCTTTAAATCCAAGGAAGGTCTCAAACGGTATATCATGTCCTTCCTTTAGCAGCTTATGTCCGCAGTTCGGACAGGTCTTATCCGGCATATCACACCCGGAGTTACCGGAAAATGCCTGCACTTCCGGAGAATCAAAGTCAACATAATGACACTCCGGACAGATATAATGCGCCGATAACGGATTAACCTCTGTAATACCCGCCATCGTTGCTACCAAAGATGAACCTACCGATCCTCTGGAGCCAACCAGATATCCATGATCATTAGAATCCCATACCAGCTTCTGCGCAATGATATAAAGCACGGCAAATCCATTGGAAATAATAGAATTCAGTTCACGCTCCAGTCGTTCCACAACAACATTCGGAAGATCCGGTCCGTAAATCTCATGTGCCCGGTCATAACAGATCTTGGTCAGGGTTTCATCGGAGTTTTCAATTACCGGTGGACACTTATCCGGACGCACCGGCTTTATATACTCGATCATATCCGCAATACGGTTCGTATTGGTGATCACGACCTCCCTTGCCTTATCCATACCGAGATATTCAAACTCTTTTAACATCTCATCCGTAGTCCGGAAATAAAGCGGGCTCTGCTTGTCCACATCCTTAAAGCCTTCGGATGCCTGAATGATCGCCCGGTAAATGGAGTCCTCAGGATCCAGAAAATGTACATCGCAGGTTGCCACAACCGGCTTATGGAATTCTTCCCCTAAGCGGACGATCAGACGATTATTCTCCCGCAGATCCTCCTCTGACTCGATGGAATAGCCGTCATCTTCTATCATAAATGCATTGTTTCCCAGCGGCTGGATCTCCAGATAGTCATAGAAATCTACGATTCTGGTGATCTCTCCGTCATCCGCACCGTTTAAGATTGCCTGATAAAGCTCTCCCGCCTCGCAGGCAGAACCAATGATCAGGCCCTCCCGGTACTTATTGATCATGCTCTTCGGCATCAGCGGAAACCGGTTAAAATAATCCAGGTGGGACATGGAAATCAGACGATATAAGTTTACCCGTCCGACCTCATTCTTAGCCAGAATGATTCCATGATATCGTCTGGATTTCCGGATACTGTCCGCAGAACCGGCCGCCATGGAGTTTAACTGATCCAGATTATCCACATCCCGCTTCATCAGCATATTGATAAACTTCAGAAACATCTCCGCAGTTGCTTCCGCATCATTGACTGCCCGGTGATGGTTATTCAATTCGATCTTTAACTCTTTTACCAGTCTGTCCAGTGTAAATTTACCCAGATGCGGTAACAGGATATGTGCCATTCCGAGCGTATCCAGAATCGTATTATCAAACTTCAATCCCTGCTCTCTGGCTGCCTTTCCGATAAATCCGGTATCAAATGCCGCATTATGTGCTACTACAACTGCATCTCCGCAGAATTCCAGAAACCTCGGCAATACTTCTCTGATATTTGGCTTATCTGCTACCATATCATCCGAAATCCCCGTTAATCTGGTTATATTATACGGGATCGGGCGTTCCGGATTCACCAGCTGGGAAAACCGGTCTACAATTCTTCCCTCTGTAATCTTAACCGCACCGATTTCCGTAATGGTATGAAACTTTGCATTCTTTCCGGTTGTCTCTATATCAAAAACAACAAAGGTATCACGGAAGGACTGACCATGTGACCGGATAACCAGCTGCTTTAAATCATCTACAAAATACCCTTCCACTCCATATATGATCTTAAACGGATCTTTGGAATCAAGGACATGATTTGCAATCGGGAATGCCTGAACCACACCGTGATCCGTAATAGCGATCGCCTTATGTCCCCATGCCTTTGCCCGCTTGATGATCTTGGCAATATCAACCACACTGTCCTTATCACTCATGACGGTATGCATATGGAGCTCTACCCGCTTCTCCACAGACTGATCCATCCGGACTGTCCGGAAGTCTCCGGATTTCTTAATTCCCACAATCGAACCGATCGTCACATCATTTGCAAAGGTATCAAAGGATACAATACCCTTGATACGGTAGAACTCACCGGTCTTAAATAAATCCAGAAAGATCTCCAGATCATCATTGGACAAAAAGACCTTACCGCTGATCGTATCCGTAAAATCTGTGATGTTAAACGTAACGATCGTCTTATTATTCCGGATCTCTCTGGTCTCCAGTTTTATAATCTGGCCCTGAACTACCACTTCGCCCAGTTCCCCCTGAATCTCGGAAATGGCAATCAGCTCACCCTCGCAGTTTCTGCCGTAGAATACATCCGGATCCTTTGCCGCTTGCAGGGCCGACCGGCGAAATTCCCGCTTGCCGGTTTCTTTTCCTGCCGTCTTATCCTTTGTTTCTGCTGCTGCGGCAGCGGTCTTACCGGCTGCACTGCCCATCTGCACAGCTCCCGCCTTCCTTCCGGTCGCAGACTTTCCTTTCCCGCCTGTCGTTTTCTCTTTATCTGCCGCCTTATCTGATGATGCCTGTGTCTCTGTCGCATCCTTATAATCATCCATGGCACGCAGCTGCTCCAACTGCTGCTGATACTGCTCCTGTTCCTTCTTCAGCCGCTTCTCATGCGCCTCCCACAGAGACTCCTTATCTTCCTCCTTGAAGTTAAAGCCTACCTGGATTTCCATCTGAAACCGTTCCCGGAACATGGTGACCAGAAGCTCCTGAATCTCATGGAACCGGCACTTTGCCAGATCGGAATCCGGCATCGGGATCGTCAGAACCGCATCATTCACAACCCATGCTTCATCCTTTACCAGCAGATAATTGATCGGATCCGTTGCCTTTATCTCATATAAAATACTGTCTCCGTATTCATTTAAAATTTCCTCTAAGCCATATCGATCTGATAACTGAAAGGACAGACAAATTCGCAGTTCCTTTGTTCCCGGAACTGCGCCCTTTGCATAATTTAACAATTCATTCTGAAGCTGTTCAACATACTGATAATGTATGATATGTCCGGATATCACAAAAATACGCAGACATTTTGACCGTTTGCTGAGTCTTACCCTGTCCACCCATACATCATCAAAATTATCCTGCAGTACCTTTGTTGGTTTATATGTCTGAAACAGATCTAAAATGCAGATTTTACCATTCTGCATGAAATCTCCTCCTTATATCGGTACTCATTCCGTTTCCGACCTTCTCTTTTCTGAAACTCTATTTTCCCCAGTGTTCCAATTCATAACGCAGTGCCGGTAAGAGCTGATCCTCCGGGAGCTTTTTCACGATTTCCCCCTTTTTGATCAACAGTCCTTCTCCATTACCGCCTGCAATTCCGAGATCTGCCTCTCTTGCCTCTCCCGGTCCGTTTACAATGCATCCCATAACGGCTACCTTAATGTCCAGATTTTCAAAATCCGCGACCATGGTCTCCACCTGATTTGCAAGTCCGATCAGATCAATAGAGGTTCTGCCACAGGTCGGACAGGATACTACCTCAATACCACCCTTGCGCAGATTAAGTGTCTTTAAGATCTGCTTTGCCGTTACGATCTCGCTGACCGGATCACCGGTTAAGGAGACACGGATCGTATCACCGATTCCCTCATTCAGAATAATTCCAAGTCCTACCGAAGACTTGATCGTACCACGGATCAGAGTTCCTGCCTCTGTGATTCCTACATGCAGTGGGTAATCCGTCTGTTCTGCGATCAGCTCATGTGCCTTCACACACATCATGACATCGGAAGACTTAATACTGATCACCATCTGATCATAGCCCAGATCTTCAATCATATGTACTTTGTCCAAAGCACTTTCTACCAGTCCCTCCGGTGTCACGCCATGATATTTTTCAACCAGTGTCTTTTCCAGGGAACCGCTGTTAACGCCTACCCGGATCGGCACATGATGTGCTTTTGCTGTTTCAACCACCGCACGTACCCGGTCCGGACTTCCGATATTACCCGGATTGATCCGGATCTTATCCGCTCCGGCCTCCATTGCAAGAATCGCCAGCCGGTAATCAAAATGAATATCCGCCACGATCGGAATATGAATCTGCTGCTTGATCTCACCAATAGCCCTCGCAGCGGCCTCATTATTGGCTGTACACCGGATGATCTGACATCCGGCATCTTCTAACTTCCGAATCTGTGCAACTGTCGCCGCAACATCCTCGGTCTTTGTATTCGTCATTGACTGAATCAGGATGGGGTTTCCTCCACCGATCACCTGATTGCCGATCTTTATAACTCTTGTTTTATTTCTATATGGCATATCTGTCATTTTCCCATCCTCCGTCGTTTTATCATGTTGCCTGGCGGCTCCATGTCATTTTAAGCAGTTTTTATTTAATAAACAGGTTCCGAATATCCTTAAAGGTAATCAGAATCATCAGAATAAACAGTAGTACAAAGCCGATTCCATGCACAAATGCCTCTTTGTCCTTCGGTACCGCCTTGCCGGTAATCAGCTCTACCAGCAGGAACAGCAAACGTCCTCCGTCCAGTGCCGGAAACGGTAACAGATTCATAATACCCAGATTCGCACTGATCAGGATCACAAAATTGATCACATTCAGAACCACGGTATAAATTCCGCCGGTTTCCTTTGCCTCCTGCATGGTATCATTCATCATATCTGCCACACCGACCACACCGGATACCTGATTGACTCCAACCTTGCCAAGAACCAGCTCCTTCAGGCTGATAAAGGTTGTTTTGATCCAGTATCGCACTTCCAGTGCGCTGTATTTCAGATTCGTCCAGAGGTTTGCTTTTGTCCGCTCATAATAACCGGTGGACGCATCATAATGATACCCGCCACTGATTCCGATCTGATACCGGTTCAGCTCTTTATTATATTTCGGTACTACCTGAATCGTCTGTTCTGCTCCATCCCGTTCAATTGTCACAGCAATCGGATCATCACTTGAATAAAACTGTGTATAGATCGTAACATCCCGGAAATCATAGACCTTCGTCTGATTCAAACGGGTGATTACATCGCCTTCCTTAAGCCCTGCTTCCTGTGCAGCAGAGTCTTCCGCAACATAATTGATCTCTCCGGTCAGATAACCCGCCATTCCGATCAGCACCACCGAAGCAATAAATGCCAGAATAAAGTTAAACAACGGACCTCCTATGATGACCGCAATCCTCGCCCATATGGACTTATTCGAGAACGCCCGCGGATCCTCATTGCCTTCTTCGTCTTCCCCCAGCATCATGCAATAACCGCCAATCGGAAGACACCGGATCGAATACTGTGTTTCTCCCCGTTTCGTCTTAAAAATACAAGGTCCCATACCAATTGCAAATTCTGTAACTCCTATGCCGGTCCATCGACACATCAGAAAATGTCCCAGCTCATGAATCATAATAATAATGCCAAAAACCAGTATAATTACCAGAATATTAACAACTGTGTTCAATCTTCCACCTGCTCTCAATATATTCATAGGTCCACTGCTCTGCATCCAGAATCTCCTCTACCGAAGGAGCTTCTTTCTTCTGATGCGCTTCCAGACAGGATTCTATGATGTCATAGATTTCAAGGAATCGAATCTTTTCCTCCAGGAAGCATGCCACCGCATACTCGTTCGCCGCATTAAATACCGTAGGCATTGTACCTCCCTGGGTGCCCACCTCATATGCCATCTTCAATCCACGGAATACTTCCATATCCGGCTTTTCAAACTGAATCGATGCCAGCTGTGCAAAATCCAGTCGTTTTCCCGGCAGATACCGCCGCTCCGGATATAGCAGGGCATATTGGATCGGAAGCTTCATATCCGGTGTTCCAAGCTGTGCGATCACTGCACCATCGTTAAATTCTACCATAGAATGAATCACACTCTGTGGCTGGACTACAACCTCGACATCCTGCATTTCTACACCAAAGAGCCACTTGGCTTCCATGACTTCCAGTCCTTTATTCACCATACTGGCAGAATCTATGGTTATTTTTCTTCCCATGCTCCAGTTCGGATGTTTTAATGCATCTGCCAACGTCACCTGCTCCAGCTCTTCCCGGCTTCTACCACGGAACGGACCTCCGGATGCCGTTAACAGAATCTTATGGATCGTTCTTCTGTCTTCTCCGTTCAGGCACTGGAAAATCGCAGAATGTTCACTATCTACCGGCAGTATATCTACATGATATTCCTTTGCCAGCGGAATAATGATATGTCCTGCAGTTACCAACGTCTCTTTATTGGCCAGTGCAATGTCCTTACCCGCCTGAATTGCTGCGATCGTCGGACGAATTCCGATCATACCGACAATTGCCGTTACCAGGATATCACTCTGTGGCTGCACTGCCACCTCTAACAGTCCATCCATTCCGGATACGATCCGAACGGACAAATCCGCAACCATTGTTCTTAGTTTTGCCGCATTCTCTTCCTTCCATACAGCTACCAGTTCCGGATGGAACTCCCGGATCTGTTTTTCAAGCAGGGTTATATTTGAATTGGCCGCCAAAGCCGTCACCTGCAGATCTTCTGAATAATTTCTTACTACCTCCAGTGTCTGTGTTCCGATAGAACCGGTAGACCCCAATATTGCAATCTTTCTCACGTCTGTTTCCTCCTAAAAGTAGTTCTGTAACAGGAACGTTACCAAATAATATATGATCGGTGCCGTGAATATCATACTGTCAAACCGATCCATAATCCCGCCATGTCCCGGAATCAGATTACTGTAATCCTTAATTCCGTAATTCCGCTTGATCGCAGAAGCTGCCAGATCACCGACAACTGCAGGCAGAGCACCGACTCCGCAGATCAGTGCAAACATCAGCGGATAATTGTAATCACCATACAATGCATGCTGCCGGAAAATAAACCCGTATCCGAGTCCACAGGCAGCTGCTCCTATAATACCACCAATAAATCCCTCCACGCTCTTCTTCGGGCTGAGATTCGGAAACATTTTATGCTTTCCGATCAGAATTCCCGTCAGATAAGCAAAAGAATCATTTCCGCAAGCACACAGCAAAATCAATGCCGTAAATAATGCACCATGCTTTAACTGTCTCAGACGAACTATATAAGACAGCAAAACCGCCACATAGAAGAATGCAAAGAATACACATGTCATCTGCTTTATCTCATACTTCGGGAATTTAAATACATACACTGTCAGCAATAAAAGCAGGTATAATACCATAACCGGCAGAACCAGTTCCTTTTTCTGCAGCTGTATAACCAGATAATAAAGCACAGTAAAAATATAAGTCAAAACCGCCAATGAAGATTTGTGAAGCTGAAACACCCGAAGCAGTTCAAAAACACCACCGAGCGAAATTGCCAGCATAAAAACAGCTATTACCCAGCCACCGAGATATAAGGCCGCTGCTCCCATGCTCAACAGAACGATCGAGCTTGCCAGTCTCACCATAAAGCTCTTTGTTTTTTCTTTTTTCTCCTTACTTGACTCCGCCATATCGCCGATCCCTTCCGTTATAATATTCGATTGCCTTTTCCAGTTCCTTCTTATCAAAATCCGGCCACAATACATCTGTAAAATAGAACTCTGTATACGCCAGCTGCCATAACAGATAATTAGACAGCCTCAATTCTCCGCTGGTTCGGATCAGAAGATCCGGATCCGGCATATAATATGTATCCAATTCCTTTGAAATCGCCGCTTCATCAATCTGTTCCGGTAATAGGGCACCTTCCTTTACCTGATCTGCCAGCTTTCTGACTGCTCTTGTGATCTCGTCTCTTCCGCCGTAATTCAAAGCCAGTGTCAGCGTAAGACCCTTATGATCCTTACTCATCTCCCAGAGTTCATCGATCAGCTCGTTAATATCATCATCCAATCTGCTCCGGTCTCCAATCACACGGACCGTCAGCTTTTCCCGTTTCACATGCGTCTTGAAGGAGTTCAGGTACTGACGCAGAATATTCATGATTCCGTTAACTTCCTCAACAGACCGTTTCCAGTTCTCTGTTGAAAACGTATATACAGTCAGATATTTCACGCCAAGATCATAGGCGTCACTACAGATCTGCTCCACATTTTTCGCTCCCTGTAAATGTCCGAAATTACGTGGCATTCCACGCTTCTTTGCCCACCGTCCGTTTCCGTCCAGTATAATTGCTATATGCTCCGGAACCTTCCATTCCTTCTCATTTAACTTCTGTCCCATACTGCCCTCCTTATTCTGCCTTCTAAAACACAGAAAGAGACATTCTGCCTGTCTCTCCCCGTTCCCGCTGTATTCGAACTGCTGATAATCCTATACCGTCAGAATTTCCTTTGTCTTTTCTTCTACCGCTTTATCAACCTTATCAATATACTTATCTGTAAGCTTCTGTACCTTGTCCTCAAGATCCTTTAATTCATCCTCTGAAATCTCACTTGCCTTATTCTGTTTCTTAAACGCATCATTGGCATCACGACGGACATTCCGGATTGCAACCTTTGCGTTTTCCCCCTTCTTCTTAACATCCTTTGCCATTTCCTTACGACGGTCCTCTGTCAGTTCCGGAAAATTCAGGCGGACAGACTTTCCATCATTGTTCGGTGTAATTCCGAGATCCGAACAAAGAATTGCTTTCTCGATCTCTTTGATCAGAGAGGACTCCCATGGCTGGATCATCAGGGTTCTTGCCTCCGGAACCGAAATATTCGCTACCTGCTGTAACGGAGTCGGCTGACCGTAATAGTCCACACGGATCTTATCCAATACATGCGGGTTGGCCCGTCCTGCACGAATACTTGCAAATTCATTTAATAAGCTGTCTAAGGATTTATCCATTTTCTCTTCATATTGTTCTAACATTGTTATTCCTCCTAAATTCTATGTCTTTCTGGTTTCTATGCATGAATGTATGTGCCTGTAAATTCCCCTGTCATGGCACGCACAATGCTGTTTTCTCCATTTAAGCCAAACAGTTTCATCGGCATATGGTTCTCCATTGCCAGAACTGCTGATGCCAGATCGATCACTCCCAGCTTCTGATCTACAATATCCTGCATCTCCATCTTGTCGTATTTCTTTGCATTTGGATTTACCTTCGGATCGGAATCATAAACACCATCGATTGCCTTTCCGGAAAGAATGACATCGGCTTCGATTTCAATTGCCATCAATACGGTTGCCATATCTGTCGAGAAATACGGATGACCGGTACCACCGGCAAAGAATACAACCGTTCCTGCCTCCAGTGCCTTTACTGCCTCATCCTTTCTGAACAACTCTGTCATGTTTCCGCATTCAAACGGGGTCATGATTTTGGTTGAAATTCCCTTCAACCGGAACATTTCCGCTACATAAATACAGTTCATAACCGTTGCCAGTATTCCGATCTGATCGGCCTTTACACGATCCATATGCTCACTGGTCCGTCCGCGCCAGAAGTTTCCTCCTCCGATCACAACGGCTACCTGCTTACCGGCATCCAGCACCTGCTTTACCTGCCCTGCAACCTCTAATACGGTTGCCTCATCAAAACCGGTCTTTTTCTCACCGGCCAGAGCTTCACCACTTAACTTTAACAAGATACGTGTTTCTTCCATTCTATCTTTCTCCTGACTATATTCTTTATGCAAAGAAACTCTTCACATCAATATCTGAGTAGCACTGTGAACAAAAACCTTCAATTACAGCCCCATTATTAATCTGTACGGAACGGGACTTGATATTGCCCATGATAACAGCTGTAGAATCCACGATCACAGGTCCCTTTACATCCAGATCTCCGTTTACTGCCCCTGCAATAACCGCAGACTGCGCTTCAATATTACCCACGATGACAGATCCGACACCGATCTTCACGCTGCCCGCGCTGGAGATATCACCGGTAATCTTTGCCGCATTTGCATAAATCTCGCTGGAGTTTACCTTACCGTTAACTACACCGCTGACGATCAGCTTACCATAACTGCTGACATCACCCTCTACAGTACCAATGATGTCCAGAGAGCCGTCCGTCATGATATTTCCTTCGATTCTGGTGCCCTTGGTAATATATGCTGTACTGTCACTTACTTCTTCTGCGGCAGATTCTGCTTCCTGTACCGCTGCAGTTACTTCTTCCTCTTTTTCCGGTTCCTGCACAGGCTGCATCTCAATAATCTTGTCCTCTGACATTTCTGGCTCCTCCTCAATCTCTGTGTTCTGTATTTCTTCCGGTTCCTGAGCACTCTCTGCAACCGTCTCTTCATATTCCTGACGCTCCAGCTCTTCGGAAATCGTCTCTGCCTCCGGCTCCGCAGCACTTTCTGCAACCGGCGTCTCTGTAACGGTCTCCTCTGCTGCTTCATCCCGCAGATCTTCTTCATCAATATCCAGATCCTCAAGTGCATCCAGCTCCGAGAAGTCCTCTTCATCTGAAACCGACTCCTCCGAAGCGGATGCAGTCTCCGGTTCCATTGTATTTACATAGGAATCCTCCGGTTCCTCTTCCAGAGTATTCACCATATCATCATCGTCATATTCATTTACCATTTCTTCATCACCAGGCATCAGTTCATTGACTGCCTGCTTCATGTCATTCTTGAAATCTTTAAAAAATCCCATCTTAACCTCCTTTGTAGCCGCCATACTCCGGCAATATCTCAAATCAGACCATTAGGATCTGAATCATACTCAGCTGTTCTACCAGTTGACTCAGATGAATCACCCGGAAAAGAAGAACAATATTCAAAATCAGTGAAATCAGAATCAGAACCAGCGCTGTTATCAGCAGAATCTTTTTCATTCTTTCAATCCGTCTGCGCCTCATCTGTTTTTCTTCTATAGCTTCTGACATATTCCTTCTCCATTGTATCTTTTCAAATTATTGCTCATAAATTATAACATAGTATCCTGATTTTTTGTAGTATTATTTAAGTATTGGATCATACCCGGTCCCAGATTTTCGGTCGGTCTTGCAAGAAAAGCGTGTTTCTCATAGAACGGTTCCCGTCCCTTTGCACACATCAGACAAAACATCATTTCCGTATCCGGAAGCCGTAGCTCTTCTACATGCCGCTTCAGTTCATTTAATATTTTAGATCCGATTCCCAGACGCTGAACACGCGGTAATACGATCAGATCCTGTACATAGCAGATGACTGCGCCATCACCGACCAGCCGTCCCATACCTACACATTCACCATCCACATAGGCAGTTACAATATATAAACTTCGCTCCAGTGCAAGCTTCGCCTGCTCACGACTTAACACCTTCCAATGAACGCCGCTCCGCAGCAACAGATATTCATCTACATCCAGTTCATTGTGTTTTAATGTTACTTCCTTCATATTCTGACCTTCTTATATACGCACCGGTATTCCCCGCTGCTTTAATGCTTCTTTCAGATCTGCAATTTCCAGCTCTTTATAATGGAACAGGGATGCTGCCAGTGCCGCATCTGCCTTTCCGTCTGTCAACGCTTCCGCAAAATGATCAATGGTTCCCGCACCACCGGACGCAATGACCGGAATTCCTACATTTTCTGAAATGATTCTGGTAAGCTCAATATCATATCCGGCCTTGGTACCGTCACAGTCCATGCTCGTCAGCAATATCTCACCGGCCCCCAGCTCTTCCGCCTTCATCGCCCATGCAACCGCATCCATATTCATATCAACTCTGCCGCCGTTCTTGTAAATGCTCCAGCTGCTTCCATCCTGTCTTCTTCTCGCATCAATTGCAACTACTACGCACTGGCTGCCGAATTTCTCAGCTGCTTCTGAAATCAGCTGTGGACGGTCAATTGCTGAAGAATTGATTGATACTTTGTCTGCGCCTTCCCGCAGGATTGCTTTAAAATCATCTACTGTACGGATGCCTCCGCCAACGGTAAATGGTATAAACACCGTCTCAGCTACACGCCGCACCATATCTACCACTATATTTCTGGCATCAGAGGATGCCGTTATATCCAGAAATACCAGTTCATCCGCACCGGCCTTATCATACGCTGCCGCAATCTCTACCACCCGTCCCTTATTAACATCCAGGCAGGGAATAATTCGTTTTGTATGCATTTATTCCGCCTCCTATAACTGAATAAAATTCTTAAGTATCTGTAAGCCAACCCGGCTGCTCTTTTCCGGGTGGAACTGGCATGCATATATATTCTCATGTTCCACTGATGCATGAATCTTTGTTGAGTATACCGTCGTTGCAGCAACATCCTCTTCATGCTCTGCCTGAAGATAATAAGAATGTACGAAATATACATACGACTGATCCTCTATGCCCTGAAACAGTGTTGCACCCGGCTTTATATCCAGAGAGTTCCAGCCCATATGCGGAATCTTTAATCCCGGAGCATCCGGTATTCTTATGATCCGTCCATCCAGAAGTCCAAGTCCTGTTACTCCTTCGCTCTCCTCGCTTGTCTTGAACAAAAGCTGCAGGCCAAGACAGATTCCGAGAAACGGGGTCTTCTTATCCACAACATCATAGATCGTATTTACCAGATCATATTCCCGAATCTTAGCCATGGCATCACCAAAGCTTCCGACCCCGGGCAGAATCACCTTATCACTGTTCAGGATCAGATCTCTGTCTCTGGTTATGACTGCATCCTCTCCAAGGTACTGGATTGCTTTTTCCACACTCTTAATGTTTCCTGCATCATAGTCGATAATCGCTATCATTGTGTCACATCCTCTACTGTATTTTCACTTTCCGTTCCCGCTTCTGTACTGACAGCATTACCGGAAGATGTTTCGCTGCTGTTATTGAACTGAACATCTGCACTCCGAAGTCTGATCTGCTCTGTATATTCCTGATCTGGCAATTGCAGAAGCTCCAGTGCATCCGCCTCTGTCATACCATAGGTTTCATTTAAGGCAGTCACAATCTGATTCTTCGCATAATTATAGTCATCCAGGATATTTAATGTCTGCGCCTCCTGATAATAATCATCATACTTGGCAAAACCCTGGAGTAACGCATCCAGTGCCATATCCGGCTTATTCATGGTTCTGTAATTCTCATAGGCCTCATACTGACGTTCTACATACATAACCGTATAAATCCGGGATTCCAGATCCTTATCCTGTTCCTTTACATTTACTCCGAGAATCTCTCGATATGCCATTCCGTATTTCTGACGTTCGAAGTATGTAGTAGCCTTTGTGATCACCAGAGTATAATCAAACACATTTGTACCAAGAATCACTGCACCGCCAATGCACAGAAAGAACAAAATTACAATCACACATAATGGCTTGTTCAGCTTCTTTTCCGGACCTTCTGCAGCCAGCAGCTTCGCTTCTTCTGCCTTTCTGGCTGCCTTTTTCGATGCCAGTTTTGCCTGCTTTTCCTTCTGATTCTTCTGCTTCTTTTCAT
>CABQJA010000041.1 GCA_902464345.1 uncultured Clostridium sp. | reverse complement strand
ACTTTATATTGCATATGAAGGCATGTCTCTGAAAAATATTACAAACCAGGACTTTTTTATTGAACATATAGATGAAGATCTGGCAGTGTTCTTCCGGGATCTGGTGGAGACCCGTTCCTTAAAAGAGTGCTGTGCCCTGTTCCGTTCTGCCTTTGATTCCTGCATGCAGCTTGCGGAGGTCAACCCTCTGACCGAGCACGTCCTGAATGCGATCAATCAGTCCCATGGCACGATCCGGATCCATGAGCTGGCAGATGAGCTGCATTATTCCGAGCGGCATCTTTCCAGAATCTTCCAGGATTCGATGGGAATCTCTCCGAAGACCTTCGCCCGGATCGTACGCTTTCAGACCGTATTGGACTCCATCCTGCGGCAGCCGGTTCTGGCACTCTGCGACTATATGGCAGAACTCGGTTATTCCGATCAGGCCCATTTCCAGCGGGAGTTTAAACAATATACAGGAACCACCCCAAAGCGGTTCCTGTCCTATGCGCAGAAACAAAAGTTTCCGTACTATGAACGCAATGGTATGGAGCAGCGTGCCTGCTAGACGCTAGACACAGATGTCTTCTACCTTTGCATTTGTCACCCGGATCAGATCATCCGGTTTCAATTGTATCTGTGAGCCAATCCTGCCACCGCTTATGATGACCTCATCTAACGTCAGGATCGAACTATGCAGAACGGTTACATAATTTTTCTTCATGCCAATTGGTGTGCAGCCACCCCGTATATAGCCGGTAATCTGATTGATATCCTTTACATGGATCATCTCTACCGACTTCTCTCCTACGGCTCTGGCTGCTTTTTTTAAGTCAAGCTCCCGGTCGATCGGAAGTGCAAACACATAATGCTCTCCGCTTTTTCCGACCGTTACCAGTGTCTTAAATGACTGATCGTAGGATTGTCCCATCATATCTGCGATATGTACACCATCGATAAATTCCTCACATTCATAGGTATTCACCTGATATGGAATCTTATTCTTATCCAGAATCCGCATGGCATTTGTCTTGATGTCCTTTTCCTTATCCTTATGCTTTCCCATTGTGAGCACCTCATTTCTGATTTTTCTTATCCTGCAGCAAACTATATAAAATCAAAGCTTACCTGTTCATATTCCAGACTGTGATATTCCAGCTCTTCCTGATCCACCTGACTGCGATAGTCAACCACAACTGTCTGCTGCCGCTTTCCGACCATCTGCTGCCCCAAGACATAGTTCACCTCAAACCGTGCGGTAATCGCCGGTGTTGCACCTCTTGCCGGAACGATCAACTGCACATGATTCGTCTTAAGCAGTGCGAAAATCGGCTCCCATATATAGACATCCTTTGCTGCACCAAACGGATTATCGATAAAGATGGTTTTCATCCGTTTATCATTCTCACCATTCGGAGCATACAGTCCGGATATATAATTAATAATGGAAATCAGGAACTGGATATAAATACCCTGTGACTGTCCCGTACTTCCGACAGCCTCCTCATACCGCAGATACCGGCTCTGCTCCTTAATGCGTTCCCGCTTATATAAGGTCAGCCGGATATTATTCATATCCGTAACCAGTACACTGAAAAGCTTCTTCAGCTCCAGTCTGCTGCGAATGTACTTGATACGTTCATTCTGATTCTGAAAACGGTCCGCTCCCTGTACCACATCATCAATATAATCCGACATTCTCTGTGGGATAAATTCTTCCTTTACATACGGAATCGTCAGTCCGACCATCTGGATTGCTTCTCCATCCAGCACGATCCGGGACAGCTTCGGAAGCTTCTCCAGCTCGTTCTTCACATCCTGACACCGCTGGATACACTGCTTCTCAAAATTAGACTTGATAAACTGCATGTCCTCAATGCCCTGTGCCACACGCTCCTTTTCCAGTGCGATCACATTTATAATAGAAGAAAGACTCTCTCGAAGGTTTCTTGCTTCTCCGTAATTTTTCGGAACCGCCACATCATTGCTGATCGTCTGGGACAGTTCAAATGCCTGCATTTCCAGAAGTGCCTGTGCGGTCTGGTTCTTATGTCGCTGCAACTCTCCTCTTGCCCGGTCCAGAGCTCTGGTACTCTTATCATAGGCCAGCAGACTCTGCTCAAACAGCTCCCGCAGCTGCTCTTTCCCTACCACCAGCGTCTTTGCCTCCTGCAGCCGGATATCATTCGTTTCTACGATTCGTTTTACATCCTTATATAAATCCAGGATTGCCGTATATTCTCTGGTATCCTCCGCATAGTCGGTTTCCATCTGCTGATACTCCGTATTCAACCGGTTCAGCTGCTGTTCCCCGGTCTCCAGCTCTGCGCTGATCTCCATAGCGGATACCTGCAGCTCCTCACATGGTCCGAACTGTTCTTCCATGGTACGGATTGCCTGCTCGATCTTACCCTCCAGACGATCCGCTTTCTGTCTGCGTCCTTCCATATGATGTTTCATTGTATCTGCTGCAAGGGTCAGTCTGGATAATTCTGTACTGAGCAGCTCCAGATCCTGTTCATCGACCGTGAACAGTTCATTGGCCTGCCGATGTGCTTCCAGCTCTTCTATAGAAGTGCCACGCTTCTCGATTGCTTTCCGAAACCGGTTCATGGATGCCTGTAAGGCGGTGATCAGCTTCTTCTTATCCTCCAGAGCTACCGTACCCTTCTCTACCACTGCCAGCTGTGCCTTTAATCTGGCATCCAGCTGTTCCCTGTCGAGTGCGGCCGCCTGCTCACACTGCTCCTTTGTGCCGGTGGTATTCTCATCATAATAAGTCTTATAATACTGTTCCCAGTCTGCAGTCCGCTCCTGTCTCTGCTTCTGAAGCTCCCGGAACCGTTTTCCGGTGTCCGCATACCGTACTCTCCACTGATGAAGTGCCTGCCGATGTGCTTCCAGCAGCTTACCCAATCGTTCCTGCTCTGCCTTACAGGTCTGCATCTCCTGCTCTGTCTTCTGCGTCCGCTCGGATAATGACACCAGAGTATTCAGCTGTCCCTGCTCCTCCAGTCTGGAATATACGGTCTGCTTACAGGTATCCAGTTGACTACGCAGCTGTTCCAGCTCCCGCTCGGTATCCTCCAGCTCCTGTGTACATTGTGTCACCGCATCCTGTCCGGTTCGCAGCTCCTCCCGGGCCTTTAAAAGCTCCTGTTCTACATCCAAAACTGCAATTCCCTGGAGTCCTGCCACAAATGTACTGTCCTCCTGATAGGTCCGGCTCATTTCCTCCAGACGCTCCAGCTCGTTCTGCAGCTCCTCCAGCTCGCTCTGTCTGCGTTTCTTTTCTTCCTCAATTGCCTCTGCCGATACAAATGCCTGTGTGCCCCGTTGCAGAACGATCACTCCGTCCTCCGGAAGCTTTTCTGCGGTATCCTCCAGATGCTCCATATTATATATAGGAAGAAATCCATCGCCCAGATTCAGCTCCCGCAGCTTGCGATCATCATCCAGCCCTTCAAATGTATCTACCAGCAATCCATATGGGAGCAGCGGATGCAATGCAAGAAGATGAGCTCTTCGTTCCTCCGGCTGTGCTGCCAGATAATCCATGCCAAATACCGCATTCCGATTATGCCGGCTCTCAATATAATACTTTACCCGGTCTACAGCCTCTGTCGGAGCGATCAGCCGTCCCTCTGCCAGTCCCTGTAACCGTTTCTCCTGTGCTGCGATCTGCTTTCTGACATTGGAAATCATCGCCAGATTACTCAGATAACGCTGATTGATCTGCTCCGATAACCGTCCCATATCTGCGTTCGTCATCCACTCGGCAGACTTCCCTGCTGCCTGCCCGCCATAGATTTCAAGCATACGCTTTACCTTATCTGCCTGCTCCTGATATTCCCGGCTGCTGGTCTCCAGCTCCTCTATCCGTGCCCGGATCTGCTCCAGTGACTGATTCTGTTTCTCGGACTCCTTCAGCTGCTCATGCCGGAGGTTCTGCATCTCGTATACCTGATTCTCCAGCTCGGTCAGCCGTGCCTTTTCCTGTTCTGCCTGCACGGTCTGTTCTTCCAGTAAAGTCTCCGGATTCTGCAGGCTGGTAAACGTCATCTTCTTACGCAGTGTCTGAAGCTCTTCCATATCCGCAGCATATCGTTCCGATGCCTGCTTCTCCTCATGCTCTGCAACCGCAAATGCCACCTCTGCCTCATGCACCAGATTCTCACTGGATGCCAGCTTTCCTTCGGCTTCATGATAGTCTTCCTCTGCCTGTTTCTCTGACTCCGACAATGTCTTTAATATCTGTTCATCCCGCTTTCTGCGTTCTTTTACAAGCACCTTTAATAAGGATAACTGATCATCATTCTGATGCAGGGAGGCCTCGATCACAGCCTCATGCTCCTCCTTCAGCGACTTATCCTTCCAGTAATCCAGATAATCATTCATGCTCTCTTTTCGATTCAGCTCCTGCTGACAGTCCTTCACCGACTGCTCATGATTGGTAATCTCGGTCTGCAGGCGTTCAATCTCCGCCAGTAATTCCCGATATTCCAGCTTATCCCGGTGAATTTTTAAATTCGCCTGCTGCTTCTGCTGCACCCGGATGATCCTCTTCTTTTCATCCTTCGCCAGCTCCAGTGCTTTCAGCTTCTCCTCACTCTGCTTCGCCAGCGTTGCACCGGTAACGCAGACATTTGCCAGATTTGCACACTGATCCGATTGCTTTTCATATAATTCCAGAAATGCTGCTACCCTTGCCTCCAGTACATGCAGGAGCTCTGTCTGACGGTCGTAATCTGCGATCTCCCGCTTCTTCTTCGTCAACTCCACCAGCTTATCCTTGATCTCAAGCAGGGTGTGTGCCATATCATCCGGATCTGCATTTTTATCGATCTTTACCAGATATGCCTTTTCTATAATTTCCTCTATCAGAAGGTCTTCTACTACCTTTCTGGCAGTCTTATAATTCGTTTCAAAATAAGTCCGGACATGTCCCTCTGTCTTATTGATCCCCCGGATGATCTCCCAATGGCTCTCATACAGTCCAAACTGACTGATATATCTCTGGTATTCCCCCTTACGGTCAAATACCTGTACCGACAGCTTCATATCTCGTCTTCCCAGCTCTTTTAAATAATTCTTCCAGCCGGTATAGCTTACCCGCTCTCCGTCTTTCACAAGCGGCAGGTTTATAATATCATTCTCATTATAGTCCCGGTAAAGAATACAGTAATTGAAATACTCGATGGCTGCCATCTCCTTGCCGCCGTCCTCCTCGTCCGGAGAATCCTTAGCTTTCCTTGCACAGAAACCGGTAGTCATATACCGGTATCCTTCATGCAGCTCCGGCTCGTCCAGCTTCCATTCGATCAGGGAATGAATAGTCGTATTGCCACCACCGGTACGAAACAGCTTCTCTACCGGCTGCTTCTCGTCCAACGTACAGTTCGGAATCAGATTCTGCAAAAGCAGGAGCATCAGAATACTTTTGCCGCCTCCGTTTGCCAGATCATACAGAGTATTTTTCCCATACATACGCATTGTGAAATCATCATACTGCTGCGTTCCGAAATTATATTTCACATTGTTTACACGAATCCGGTTAATACTCGGCATGGTCCTCTCCTCCTTCCAGCAATTCATAAATATGTCCGCGATATTCTTCAAAATACTGCTCGGTCAGTGCTTTCATCCGGTCGGTCGGATAATACCGCTCCTGCACATCCAGAAACAGTCCCTGACTGATCAGGAAATTGCAGACCAGCTTTACCAGTCCCATCCGGGAAGCCCGTGATGCCCGGAGCAATTCCCTGTCCTCGCCTGTCACCGTTGGTAGCTCCTCCCACAGCAGTGCCAGACTCTTAAAGCTGTTTTCCTCAATCTCATCCATCGCATAAACCTGAAGATCTCCCGTAATCGCCAGAAGCGAATCACTGACCTCTTTTACAATCTCCTCCAACCGTACATATTCCCGGTACTGATAAGATGCCGAATCCTGATAGAAGCACAGCATGATCTGATACATAATGTAATATGCCATGTAAAGCTCCCGGTTATAGCGCAAACCCATCAGTCGTTTCAGTTCCTCATTGGTATACCCGAAGACCCGGTTGCCTTCCCCTGCGGTCAGGTAAAGCGCCTCTTTATATTCGTATATATTCAGGTTCAGCTTCTTTAATATCTGATTCAGTATTTCATAGACTTCCGCATTCTGATAGTATGCCTCATATAAGCTGCCGTTCTCCGGATGTGAGCGCCGCACGTCCTCTCCCATGGTCAGCTTTGCATATATTTCCAATGCTTTATCCATATTTCGACTATCCATTGTTTGATCCTCTCCGGTTTCTATTTCCTGTAAAACATGATATTGGTAATTGTAAACTCTGTCTCATCCTGTGGGATGGTAATCTCCTCCTGCTCCAGAAACTCCAGTGTAAATCCTGTGTGCAGGAACCGTTCCTTTGCTTCTTCATCCCATGCTTCCTGCACCAGATTCTCAAGGAAGGTCTCCGGCTTCTCATACAGCTTCCGGATCGAATACTCCGTCTTCTGTGCCAGATGAACCAGGAAGGAGTAATAATCTCCGTTCTTTAAGAACTGATCTCCATACCGGATTTCCAGAATCGCACTGAACTCCTTTAGCTCAATGGATCCTTTCTTCTCCAACTGATCCAACAGCTCATAAAACATCTGACCGAAGTTATGAAGGATTCTCTCATCCTCTTTCTCATCCTCATAGCGGAAATTCCGATTCGTTTCTTCCTTTATGATCTTCTCGCCGTGATCTGCCTGCTCTGTCTTATAGGTCAGCATATTATCAATTGCATTTAGATTAAAGCTCTTCTCAATCTTCGGTGCAAACAGCGGTGCCAGTATATACCGCATAGCTGCCGGATCATCCCGCTCCTTCAGCTTCTGAAGACTGCCCTGAAAATCAAATACATTCCGCAGTCTGCGGATCTTCGCCTGATGGATCATCTGATCTGCAATATTCTGCAGGTCGGTTGTTTCCCGGATCAGCTCTCCATGCCGGTGTATCGTCTTCTTCAGTTCTGTTTCCAGGCGGCTGATTTCCTCCAGGGAACGATAAAATGCAGTCGTTTCCTTCGCTCCGGCTTCATTTACACTCGCCTTCGCCAGTGTCTGCTCGATCAATGCCTTGTTCTTGGCAAACAGCTTCTGCTCCTCTTCAAACCATCTGGCAACGGTCGCCATATAATTCTCACAGGCCTCCGCTCCCTTAAACACATCATGGCTCAGCAATGCTATAACAGACTCCTTCTGTGCCAGCAGTCGTTTCACCTCACTGTTGATCCGGTGAACCACTTCTATACCACCTTTGAAGTTCTTCGCTGTGATCATCTTCTCCAGAAGCAGCTGCTGCACACTGATCTTGCTCTCATCCTTCACTTCCTTGGTATCCAGATAAAACTCGATTCCCTCTGCCGTAATGTGATATCTTACAACCTGATCCTCAATCTCGCTCTCGATCAGCTTCACTCTGGCTGTTTTCCGCTTCTTATCCTCCGGGTCAAAGAAATGAAACTCAAACGGTCTTCCGTCATTTTTCAGCTTATCAAATATGTAGCCTGCCAGCTCGCTCTCTTCCTCCGGAGACTCCTGTAAACGAAAATCCCGATGCAGAAGCTCCAGTAAAAATGTCTCATACTGCTCATAGGTAACGGTCTGCTCATTAAACTGATTCTCATTGATCAGAAACCGCAGGCTGGCCATCGTAATATATCCCATATCCAGGTCGGAATACTTGCCGTCCTTGTACTGGGTAAATGTTGCCTCATTTAAAACAAAAAAAGGATAGTACTTCCGCAGATTCTGCATCCGGGCATGATGCTCTTCCATTATATCGTTAATCATGATGTAGTTCTCTGCCACCGACAATATCCTCCTGTAATCGATTCAAAACCACACTAAGTGTACCACAAGGCGGCTGTAAAACCAAGTGCTTCCACATAAAAAATGCCCCGAACACAGACATTCCTGTCTGTCTCCGGAGCATTGAGTTTCATCCTGTTAAGAAATCTGATTCAGATATTAAGCCTTACCTACAGATCCGAATAATTCCATCTTCTCTTTTACAGTTGCCTTAATAGCTTCTGTACCAGGTGCTAATAACTTACGTGGGTCAAATCCCTTACCCTCTAAGTCCTTACCAGCCTCGATGTACTTACGTGTAGCATCTGCGAATGATAACTGGCACTCTGTGTTAACGTTGATCTTAGATACGCCAAGAGAAATAGCCTTCTTGATCATATCTGCAGGAATGCCTGTACCACCGTGAAGAACTAATGGCATAATACCTGTCTTCTGCTGGATAGCATCCAATGTCTCGAAAGAAAGACCCTTCCAGTTTGCAGGATACTTACCATGAATGTTACCGATACCAGCTGCAAGCATATCAACACCGAGATCTGCAATGATCTTGCACTCGTTAGGATCTGCACACTCGCCCATACCAATAACGCCATCTTCTTCACCACCGATGGAACCAACTTCGCACTCGATAGAAAGACCTAACTGATGAGCAACATTTACTAACTCTGTAGACTTAGCAAGATTCTCTTCAAATGGATAATGTGAACCATCAAACATGATAGAAGTAAATCCAGCCTGGATACACTTATAACATCCTTCGTAAGTACCATGATCCAGATGAAGTGCTACAGGAACGGTGATTCCTAACTCATCATGCATAGCCTTAACCATAGCTGCTACAGTCTTAAAACCTGTCATATACTTACCTGCGCCCTCAGATACACCAAGGATAACCGGTGACTGTAATTCCTCTGCTGTTAAAAGAACTGCCTTTGTCCACTCAAGGTTGTTAATATTGAACTGTCCAACTGCATAATGTCCTTCCTTAGCTTTCTTTAACATTTCTGTTGCTGAAACTAACATATCAATTCCTCCATTTGTCATATTGTCGCATCTTCATGCGCTTTTATAAGGTCAGTATACCCTATTTTCTTGCAGAAATAAAGTAGAAAATATCTCAAAAAAGTATGAAAAAATCGCTTCATATCCAATATTTTAATAAATCTCCGATCAAATCTATATGGAATCCGATCAAAAGTACATTTTTCAGTATCACATTTACTACTATGATCCCCAGTGCCACGTAACAGAACCAGACGCGCAGATAGTAATAACGTTTCCCATTTCTACGGATCAGGGTAATGATCTCACCAATGTAGTATTCCACCAAAACAGCTGCCGTAAATATCACCAACGGATGGTCGATAAAAGAGCGCCAGAGCTTCAGCTGAAGCAGTTCATACACGGCTCTTGTGCCGCCACATCCCGGACAGTAGACATGTAAGACTTCATGAAAAAAGCAGGGGCCTTTCAGAAACTGGATGCCCGGCAGATATCTCCAGAGCAGCACCAGGATCAGTGCTATGATTCCCCCGACTGTCACCCATATGAATTTTGTCCATTCCTGTTTCATGAATTGCTGTTGTTCCATAACCGACTCCTTTGCTATGGCTCATTGTATCATATCCGGGTGGGACTGTCACCGGTGTTTTCGGGATGCAGCAGATTATGTGCTCGCCGTCCCCGTCCTGCGATACGGGCAATTGGTGGTATATGTGCTCGCCGTCCCCGTCCTGTGATACAGGCAATTGGTGGTATATGTGCCTGCCGTCCCCAATACAGGCAGCAGTGCAGGACGCGCTCTCGCTCAAATCGGAACATAGCGGTACATAAGATGCCAAAGGACGGCATCTAAGTACCGATGTTCCTACATGGTCCTGTCACTTGCTCCTGTATCTTGGGACTGATAGGGTATGCACAGTTTTCGTATCTGTCATGTAGGGAAATGACGGAACATGCACGGATTTTGCTCCGTCGTATTTCACTACTTAGATGTGATGTAGGTACTATTTCCGGCACTTAAAATAATAGTGCATATAAAGCAT
This sequence comes from uncultured Clostridium sp., assembly GCA_902464345.1. Classification (GTDB taxonomy): domain Bacteria; phylum Bacillota; class Clostridia; order Lachnospirales; family Lachnospiraceae; genus CAG-632. The sequence continues at coordinate 5,518 of CABQJA010000041.1, read as the reverse complement.
GGATAGCAGAGTAGAAACAGAAGTGTGTTTAGGCTACTCAGATAACAGCGTTCGGAGCGAATGATGATTCTGCGAAGGGACGTTTGCACCCGCCGGTACTTAATGAGTGCGTAGCACGAATTTAGTATCCGCTGCGTGGGGCAATTTAGTGGGAACGGTTCCGGAGTAGAACCATCGTAGCGGAGAATGTAGCAAGGGTACCCCCTCTGTAGCTACCCGCGTATCAGAGAAAACATCCTGCATACATACCCGCCATCTTTCTATAATCCATTCATCATTTCTGTAAACAGTTCCGGTTTCAGCAATACCAGTCCTGCATGTCCCAGTTCGGGTAGCACTTCAAATTTTGTCTGTGGAAATTTCTGCTTCATGTAATTTATATCCTGTTTTCGCTCTTTTTCCTCATTCGTTGCATACCAGTAATGAATCTGTGTGTCTACCTCCGGAACAGGTGCCGGAATTTTATAATTATTGCATGAGTCAAAGGTTCTCCATATTGTTTTTCTGCTGCAATGCTTCAGAACGTCAGCTACATATTGCAGATCCTCTTTGGAGTAATCATCTGTCGCAAATGCTTTTTCCAGCAAACCCACGCCGCCTGTCCTTCCGATCATCATCATAAGATAATCCTTCAGGGCAATCAAACGTGTTGCAATCCACGGTAACTGATACGGTGTGATTCCACCATCCATGATACAGTGTCTGATTTTAATCCGTTGTCCAAGTGCTACCAGCAATGCGATAGAGCCTCCCATTGAACAGCCGTATACCGCATATAATTCGGTATAGCCTTCTTCCTTAAGCCATGCATTTAATTCCGAAGCAATCTGCTCCACACTGGTAAAATCACTGTCGTTTTCAAAGTCATAACCGGGAAGTGCCGGAACCAACAGATGGTAATTTTTCTGTAACAGCGGGATTACATTTTCAAAATAATCCCATTTCACAACCGATGGGTGGATCAACAGAATCGTATCTTTATTTTCTTTTCCGAATTCGTGGATATTCATACCTGTACACCTTTCTTTAATCGTTTTCTTTTGTAATGCTTCCTATTCATTCAAAGCTTATTATATTTCCTATTTTCAGAAAAATCAAACACCGGTTACTCTTAGGAAGAACGCATTCCTGTGGATTTTCGGATTGCCATTTCAGAAAGAATATGATAGTGTTTTTATAGTGAGGTTTTACTGGAAGGGAGTTACCATTGAATACAGATTCTTATATTTTATTTATTAATTACCTATATAATATCAACAACATTCCGATCTGTCTGATCGAAGATCAGGCTCCGATCCTGCAGATTCCGTCTGCTGACTGGTTTTATCCGGCGATTCAGCCTTATGTAAAAAGTATGCTTGAACGCGAGAAGGATGTTACGTATATGTCCACCTCTTATGAGGCTCTTTATGGTCTGATCCGTATTCGTGAGAATCATCAGCTGATTTTCGTAGGCCCTTATTTTACCACTCCGGTCACACAGGATTACCTGTCTCTGCTCATGACACAGTTAAAGGTCAACGATGCAGATTATGATCACTGCAAGATTTTTCTGACCGGCATTCCAAGCGGGCCTCTGCACCGTTTTCTCTCTTATCTGTCATGCTTAAACTTTTGTTTCAATCATGACATTTTACCAATCGAGAAGATGGATTATAATCCGAATATTCATAATCAGGAGGCATTGATTCAGAAAACCTATACAACCACTACATATGAATCCAGGGAAAATGATATGCCGCATAATACCTATCTACATGAGATGCGCCGTCTGGAGCTGATTGCAAATGGGGATACCGAGGGAATGCGGAAGCTGATTGCGACACCGGTTCCGGGAAACCAGGGGCATATCGGAAATGATGCCCTGCGGCAGGCCAAGAATATTTTTATTGCGGCCTGTACCCTTTATACCAGAGCTGCGATTTCAGGTGGACTGGATGCGGAGGAAGCTTATAACTTAAGCGATGTCTATATTCAAACCAGTGAGAATTATAAGAGTGTCGCAGATGTGGAGCGTCTGATGCGCCAGATGCCAATGGATTTTACAGAGCGTGTAGAGCGGGAGGTCAAATTCAAAAATGCCTCTCCTTCGATCGTCGCTGCGATTCATTATATTAAGGAGCATGTGAACCAGCCGATTCAGGCACAGGATATTGCCCGGCACGTAAACCTAAGCACTTCTTATTTCCTAAAGCGTTTTAAGGCAGAGACCGGTGTCGGTATTTCTGAGTTCATCAATCAGGTAAAGGTTGAGGAGGCCTGCGTACTCCTGACCTATACCGAGAAATCTCTGACGGAGATCAGCAATTACCTCTACTTCTCCAGTCAGAGTTATTTCCAGAATGTATTTAAAAAGATCATGGGCATGACTCCGGGCGTATATCGCAATGCCAAAAAGGTTCCCCCATTTATGCAGAAAGAACACTGATAAAAGGGGACGGATCAGCGGATGCACACATAAAAATTCACGGATGCTTTTTCCTTCGCATATCGCTCAGGGACAGACTGAATTCTTCCATCATCTGCTTTCCGGCCTGACGGAGCATCTGCCGATAATCCGGATTTTTCTGAAGCTGCTTTCGAAGCAGCTTTCTTTTTTTCTTTCCTTCTCTGCCACCCAGATCATTTAATGTCCGTATCTCCGCCTGTGCGATCCATTCAAACAGCAGATTAACAATCTGCCTGCGTTCCTCCGGTGAGAGGGAATAAATCCAGTTATGCATTGTCCGGTCAAATAACTGACTATCCCTATCTCTTTGCGGGATCGTCACAAAGCCGGTACCGAATACCCGCCAGGAACCCGGATCATGCTGCCGGAAACCGCTCTCTCTGCTGCTGACCACCTGATAGTTCCGATCCTGCTCCAACAGCATTCCTATAAAGGAAGATTCCGGAACATATTTCCGAATCTTATCCCGGATTCTTTCATAACCGGCACTTCTCAATATGCTTTTCGCAAAACCCGGTCCATCATTATTATAAATCTGCCGGATCTGCTTCTGAACGGATGGCTTCGCTTTTGCCGCCGCATATACTGCCAGATTTCCTCCCTTTGAATGCCCGCCCAGGATCAGATGAGCGTCTCCCCTCTGTCTGAGCTTCCCGGCCACCAGATTCAGGTACGTAACCGCCCGCCGCTGCGCCGGAACCACCTCAAAACACATATGAAAATTCTCTTTCCAGCCGATCATGGTATTGTCCGTGCCTCGGAATGCAACAAAATATAACTCCGGACTCACCTCCATACACAGTGCTGCAAACTGGCTCTGTTGCTCTTCATCTAACAGATTCTGGTAATACATCAGTTTCAGTTCCGCAAAACGTCTGGTCTCTGCCATCCGCCTCATATAAAATGGTGCCATTTTAATCAGAGAAAACTCCTGTAATATCTTCCGTTCACTCTCTGTCTCCCAGAATCGTTCTGATGCTTCTTTCAGAGTTATAACCTGTTCCTCCCAAGGAGATGCCACAATGGACTGAAATTCCACGTAAGCCAGATTGGATAACAATAATCCGTCCACCTCATTAAACGGGCTTTCCTCAAAGCTTAAGTCTCCTCTCCAATTCAGATAATCGATCATTGTTCCCATCTGCTCACCTCACATTTCTATAGTATTTAGTATTCGCAGATGGTCATGGAAATTATGCCGATACTTTTTATTTTCTTACGATTCTTCATATCCTCCTAAGGAAATGTTTATATTTTCATCATTTTTTAAACACAGATTAAACACACATTTCCCGTATATTAAAACTTGTAAGAGCTTTTCATATATTTGAATCCTCTCTCCCCTCATTTAAGAAATGACCGGAGCTTCGAAAGAAGCCCCGGTCATTTTTATGCTTTATTCTGTTCTGCTACCAGATGCTCTGCTCCGTAAATCTTACGCAGCTTCGGTTTCTCAATCTTTCCGGTAGGATTTCGCGGTATATCCGCAAAGATGATCTTCTTTGGCCGCTTATAACGCGGAAGTGCCAGACAGAACTGGTTCATTTCCTCTGCTGTGCAGCTGAAACCATCCTTAATCTCAATGATTGCCGCCGTAATTTCACCTAACCGCTTATCCGGCAGGCCGATGACTGCCACATCCTTGACTGCGGAATGACTTCTGATGAAATCTTCAATCTGTACCGGATAAATATTCTCACCACCACTGATGATGACATCCTTCTTCCGATCTACCAGGAAGATAAATCCATCCTCATCCTGCATTGCCATATCTCCGGTGTAGAGCCAGTCACCCTTTAAGATCTCAGCCGTTGCTTCCGGATTCTTATAATAACAGGTCATAACACCAGGACCCTTGACACAAAGCTCTCCGACTTCTCCCTGCTTTACCTCATTGCCGGACTCATCGACAATCTTAACCTCCCAGCCATAACCAGGCACACCAATGGCACCTACTTTATGAATGTTCTCAACACCAAGATGCACACAACCAGGTCCGATAGATTCAGACAAGCCGTAGTTTGTATCATACTGATGCTTCGGGAAATAAGCCTTCCAGCGCTTGATCAGACTCGGCGGTACCGGCTGTGCTCCGATATGCATCAGTCTTAACTGATCCAGCTGATAATCTTCTAATTTAATATCGCCACGATCCAGAGCATCCAGAATATCCTGTGCCCATGGAACCAGGAGCCATACGATCGTACAATGCTCCTTCGAAATCGCATCCATGATAAACTCCGGCTTGGTTCCCTTTAAGAGAACTGCCTTTCCACCGGATATCAGACTACCGAACCAGTGCATCTTCGCTCCGGTATGGTAAAGCGGCGGAATACAGAGGAATACATCTTCCTTTGTCTGTCCGTGATGATTCTGCTCTACCTTTGCAGCATGCATCAGGCTGGTATGATTATGTAAAATTGCTTTCGGAAAACCGGTTGTTCCGGATGAAAAATAAATGGCTGCATTATCGTCATCCTGAAGCTCAATCTCCGGCTTCCGGCTGGAGCAGTTCGCTACCATACTGTTATAGTCCTCTGCGAAGCTCGGACAGTTATCACCCACATAAAACAGCAGACGATTGGTACTGATTTCTTCTGCGATCTCCTCTACCCGTCCGATAAATTCCGGTCCGAATACCAGAATATCCACATCTGCCAGATCCAGACAATACTGGATCTCATCCGATGCATATCGGAAGTTCAATGGCACCGCCAGTGCTCCGGTCTTTAAAATACCGAAGTAAATCGGCAGCCATTCCAGACAATTCATCAGCAGGATTCCGACCTTATCATCCTTTTTGATCCCACGGCTTAATAAAAGATTGGCAAACCGATTTGCTTTCTCGTCAAATACGCTCCATGTAATCTCACGCCGATAATGAACCAACGGATTCGGCTCCATTAATTCATACTCTTTCCATGTAACCCGGCGGCGTTCCTTAATCTCCGGGTTAATCTCAACCAATGCCACATCATTGGCATACTCCCTGGCATTCCGTTCCAGTAAATCTGTAATCGGCATTTTATGTTCCTCCTAACCAAAACTACTGACATTTTAGCACGTCAC
>CABQJA010000040.1 GCA_902464345.1 uncultured Clostridium sp. | reverse complement strand
CATATATTCTTAAAAGATTTAAGGGGCTTGAGCCGTAATTTCTTTGCGTTGATCATTGCAATCGGGCTATGCTTTATTCCATCGTTTTACGCATGGTTTAATATTTATTCGAATCAGGATCCGTATGCCAATACTGGCAATATCGCTATAGCAGTGGCATCAGAGGACCGGGGATTTCAGACAGAGGACGGAACTACCGTTAATATGGGGAATGCCGTAATTGAGCAGTTGAAGGAGAATGATTCTATAGGATGGAAGTTTTTGGACAGTTCCGAAGAGGCGGTTGCCGGTGTGGAAAGCGGAGATTATTATGCTGCGGTGATCATCAATGAACGGTTTTCGGAGAGTATGTTCAGTATATTTACGGAAGGACTGGAAAATCCGACCATTACCTATTATGAGAACGAGAAGAAGAATGCCATCGCAACCAAGATTACGGATACTGCGGTAGATACCCTGAAAGCGAGTATTAATGAAACATTTTTAGAGACAGCGGCAAGCACTATGTTTGCACAGATGGGAGAACTATCCGGGAAAATTGAACAGGAAGGCGGCGTGGATGGTTTCCGTGAGAAATTAGTAGAAATCAATGACAGTCTGGAAAATTATAATATGATGATCGATCAGTTCCTGGAAGGGAACCGGACTCTGGCGGGTGGAATAGAAAAGGCCAATGCACAGATTCCCGGGGTTGAAAACCGGATTCAGACTGCGGAAGATGCAATGAAAAATTCACAGACGCAGTTGGATACAACAGACGCAACTCTGGCCACGTTTTCTCAAAATGTAGAAAAAACATTGTCGGATATTGAGGCATCATTAAACCGTATAGCAAAGGATATTGATGAAGCAGAGTTAAGTAACTCTGCTAAAAAAACAGTTGAGAGCATTGAACAGACCGGCAAAGATGTACGGGCACTGATCGAGCAGTTAACACTTCTTCACAGTACGATATCGGAGCTGGAGCAGAAGAAGGAGCTGGCGGAAGCACAGCAGCTGGATGTCAGTGATATTCTGGCGCAGATTGAGAAGTTAAAAGAAGCGGCAGCACAGATTGAAGATATTCTGAAAAGAATCGAACTGGAACAGGGAGCCGGAGCAATCGGCGATGCAACAAAGACGGTTGAAGAGCATGTGAAGCAGGCTTTGGCTACCTGCAGGCAGACGGTAGAGAGCATGAGAAACATCTATACCAATCAACTGGTACCGGGAGTATCCGGGATCCTGGATACAGCATCGCAGGTTCTGGTGAATGTAACGAATCTGCTGAATAATCTGAATCATACATTAGGTGATATGGAAACCATCTTCAACGGAACACAGGATATGGTCGATTCTACGGATGAAAGCTTTCGGCAGATCCAGTCTCTGTTAAAATCCAGCCAGGCAAAGATTCAGGATGCGATTGATCGGTTGGATGCTGCGGAAGAAGATGAAAAGATGGGGATAATCGTAAATCTTTTAGGCGGAAATGCGGAAAGCTATGGAAAGTTCTTCGCACAACCGGTGCAGGTAGAGACACAGGAGGTATATCCGATCCGGAATTATGGGTCTGCGGTAGCACCGTTTTATACAACACTGGCGATCTGGGTCGGTGCACTGGTTCTGGTTGCGTTAATTAAGGTGCGTGCAACGGGTGAGAATCTGGAGAAACCGAAACGGCATGAGTTGTTCCTGGGAAGATATCTGATCTTTTTCCTGCTTGGACAGGTTCAGACGCTGATTATCGTACTCGGAAATATTTTCTGGCTGCATTGTCAGGTGGAGAATCCGTTCCTGTTCTGGTTTGCGTCAGCAATTACTAGTTTTACGTTTACATTACTGATCTATGCCCTGACATTATCCTTTGGCGATATTGGTAAGGCAATCGCAGTGGTGCTGGTTGTAATACAGATCGCAGGCTCCGGCGGAACCTATCCGATTGAAATCCTGCCGGAGTTTTTCAGGAAGGTCTATATATTCTTCCCATTCCCATATGCTATCAATGCCATGCGGGAAACTGTCGGTGGTATGTATGGCGGAGCCTATGAGAAGTATCTGGCGGAGCTGCTGATCTTTGCAGCGGTAGCATTGCTGGTCGGACTGTTGATACGGATTCCGTTTATGGGTGTGATCCACTTCGTGGAGAAGCGTATGGAAGATACAAAAATGATGTAGGGAGAAGGTGATACAGATGGAAAAGAAAGAAAACTATGAGGAACTTTATGGAAAACTGGTCGCCTATGAAGAGGAGATTCACAGAAAGAACCAGAAGCGGATTAAGATTGGATTGAAATGTCTGTTTATTATACCACCTGTATTTCTGGTCCTGCTGTTTCTGACTGGAAGTTCAAAGACGGTATTTCTGATTTTATGGATCGTATCCTTATTTATATTGGCAGGATATTTGATTTTTATTGAGTATATAGACGATAAACTGCAGCAGAAAATGAATGAGATCTCTAATGGGGAGAGAAATGAACGGGAAACCCTGATCGGAGAGAACGTGGAGCAGATGGAGGAAAAACTGCGTACAGTGATCCAGAATGTCGAGGCGGCGCAGAAACCGGAGAAGGGAACAATGGAAGAAGCGGAAATAACGGCAGAGAAAGCCACGGAGAAAATGACGGAAGAACCTGCACAGGATGAAGAGAGCGCAGAGAAAAATGCAGAGGAGGTGGATCAGGCATGAAGAATATAATTCGGGTGTTTTACCATGATTGGAAAAGAATACGGACGAATGTGGTTGCTGTGGTCGTTGTGATCGGTCTGATCATCATACCGTCTCTTTATGCCTGGTTTAATATCCTGTCCAACTGGGACCCTTACGGTCCGGATGCCACTTCTAATCTTAAGATTGCAGTTTACTCCGGAGATAAAGGTGTGGATCTTGGAGGTGTGAAGCTGAATATCGGAGATAGTGTAGTTGATGCATTGAAAGCCAACCAGACCATGGGCTGGCAGTTCGTAGAGTCGGAAGATGCGGCAAAGGACGGTGTTTACAGCAGCGAATATTATGCGGCAATGATCATACCGGAGGATTTCTCAAAGGACATGATCAGTTTCTTAAATGGAGAAGTCGAGCATCCGCAGATGATATATTATGAGAATGAGAAAAAGAATGCCATTGCACCGAAGATTACGTCAAAGGCGAAAACAGCGGTACAGGAACAGGTAAATGCGACATTTGTGAGCAGTCTGGCAGAGGTATTGCTGAAGGCGGATGACCTGATGGCAGAAAACGGAGTGACATCGGATTCCGTCATGAATCTTATGACAGCTCAACTGCAGACATTAAGCAGTAGTCTGGATGATTATATTGCACTGTTGAATTCTTTTGAAGGAATTACCAATTCCGCATCCAGCCTGATCGCGACTACACAGGTTATGATACCGAATCTGAATATGATGGTAGACGAGGGCGCCAATACCGTGAATACGATGCAGGTGGCTATGACAGCAGGAAGCATGAATGCAGGTGCACTGGCGGATATCATATCAGCCAATCTGGATACAATTGCAGATAATCTGGATACAGTTGCACTACTGATTAAGAATATGCTGGAGGAGCTGGATGACCACGGAGAATTGTCCGAAATCAGGATTCAGAATCTGATCGATATGATGGATCTGATCCGGCAGTTATTTGAAAACAGTGTGAAGGAGTGGGAGGATGATCCGGCAGTGGCGGCTAAGATTCAGGCAATCCGGGAGAGTTTGGATAAGATCGAAGCGGACTTAAAGGAAGTGCAGAAGAATATAAAAGCCGGAAATGCATCTGTGGAAACCTTAAAGCTTCAGGTGTCGGAGGAAATCGAAAACAGTAAGGCACAGGTAAAGTCCTTAAAAGAGGAGTTTGATCATTCGGTAAAGGGACAGTTGGAGACAACAATCCTTTCCATGCAGAACTCTTTAAATCAGACGCAGGCGATTCTATATGGTATCGATGGTGATTTTGATGAAGTATCCGGGGCACTGGACTCCTATGATCAGACGCTGGATTTAAGTAAGGCCAGTTTATCCGAGTCATTGGAGGCGGCGCAGAATCTAAAGAATGCATTAGATACGCTGATTGTGAAGCTGGATTCGCTTGGGATGAGTGATCAGTATCAGACAGTAGTGAAGCTTTTAAAAACGGATCCGGAGTCTCTGGGCAGGTATTTATCATCACCGGTAAATATGGAGACAAAAGAGATTTATCCGATTGAAAATTATGGTTCGGCGATGTCACCGTTTTATACAGTTCTGGCACTGTGGGTCGGGGCTTTGGTTCTGGTGGCGATTATTCATGTGAAGGTACTGCCGGATGAGGACGTACCGGATGTAAAACCATATCAGAAATATTTTGGCCGTTATATCACATTCTTCCTGATCGGACAAGGGCAGGCACTGTTAACGGCACTTGGAAATCTGCTATATATCCGGATCCAATGTGTGAATCCGTTCCTGCTATGGTTTGCATGTTCGTTCTGCAGCTTTGTATTTACATTATTTATGTATTCGCTGACAGTTGCATTTGAGAATGTCGGTGAAGCGCTGGCGGTCATCATTATGGTAATTCAGGTGGCAGGTGCCGGTGGTTCTTTCCCGATTGAGGTACTTCCGATGATTTATCAGCGGATTTATAAATTCCTTCCATTTCCGTATGGCATGAATGCATTACGTGAGACAATTGGCGGAATGTATGGAATGACTTACTGGAAATGCATCGGAGTGCTTGGAATTTATGTGATAATATCACTCATGATCGGACTGGTGATCGCAATTCCGTTCCGGAAGTTGAATGCAAAGATAGAACGGAGTAAAGAAGATTCCGGAATCATGTTATAATGAGTACCAGAGAGTAATTATAAATCAGAATTTGGCAGGGAGGCAGCAGTGATATGGAAAACGGGGTCAGAATCCGGACAGCAACTGTGGAAGATGCGGAAGCGATACTTGCGATTTATGCACCGTATGTAACGGATACGGCGATTACGTTTGAATATGAGGTGCCGGGGATCGAGGAGTTTCGGGAACGAATCCGGCATACCTTAAAGCACTACCCTTATCTGGCAGCAGAGAAGGACGGAGTGATCATCGGTTATGCATATGCGGGACCGTTTAAGGAGCGGGCGGCCTATGACTGGGCGGTTGAGACCACGATTTATGTAGATATATCCAGAAAGAAAATGGGAATCGGAAAGAAACTGTATGCAGCACTGGAACAGTCTCTGGCACAGCAAAATATCCTGAATCTGAATGCCTGTATCGGATATCCGGAGCAGGAGGATGAATACCTGACAAAGAACAGTGTGGAATTTCATAAACATCTTGGCTATCGGCTGGTTGGTGAATTTTTTCAGTGCGGATATAAGTTTGGTCGGTGGTATAATATGGTATGGATGGAAAAGCAGATCGGAGAGCACACAGATTGTCCACAACCGGTCATTCCGTTTGAGGAGCTGGAGAGTCACAGGGCGGAATCAACCGATTCCGCCTAAAATAATACCCAGAATTAAAACCAGAATACAGATTGGACAGTAAACATATTTGCAGATCGGAAGGAACTTATTGGTGAAAGGCTTCTCCCTTCCGGTATTGACCTGTGTCTCCACGTATTTCTTGCCGCATATCCAGAAGAACATGACACCGGCAAGACCGGCACCCAATGGACAGATGTAGATGGAGAGAATGTCCATCCAGCCGGATACGATTCCCTGAATGCAGATCGATACGACGAGTGCGATTCCTGCAATGATTCCGCAGGCAGCCTTCCGGTCAAGGTGTAGCTTCTCCTGCACGGTTGCAATCGGTGCCTCATATAAATTAATGAGGGAGGATAACCCGGCAGAGAAAACAGCTACAAAGAAAATGATGGCAATGATCCGTCCACCCGGCATAGACTTAAACAGAGCCGGCAGATAGATAAACATCAGACCGGGACCGCCCTGATTCAGCTGGGCACCGGTCGTTGCCATTGCGGGAATGATGACCAGAGCGGCAAGCAGGGCAGCCAGTGTATCGAAGAAGGCAACTCTGCCGGCAGCAGCCGGAATGTCTTCCTTATCCGGTAAATAGGAGCCGTAGATCAAAGTACCGTTTCCGGCTACGGACAGAGAAAAGAATGCCTGTCCGAGTGCAAAAATCCAGGTCTTAGGATCGGCAAGGGCCTGTGGGTCAATCCGGAAGATGTAACGATATCCCTCGATCGCACCCGGCTGGAATGCCACATAGATGCCGAGGACAACGAAGAGCAGGAAAAAGATCGGCATCATGATCTTATTCGCTTTTTCGATCCCGCGGCTGACACCGAACATCAGGATTGCAATGCCGATGACCAGAGCAACGATCTGCCAGAGGTTGTTACCGAATGCGGATGCCATGCCGCCGAATTCTGCCGCAAAGCCGTCTGTATCTGCAGGAGCCAGAGTAGAGCCGGTAAAGGTACCGATCATATATTTGAGGATCCATCCCATAACGACGGTATAACCGATTGCCATGGCAAGGGCACCGAGGACCGGAATGTAGCCTAAGAGTTCACCGACCTTACGCTTGCCACGGGTACCGCAGGCATAGGCAAAGGCATCGACAGGACCGGAGCGTGTAGCACGTCCGAAGCTCATTTCACCGATCACGCCGGTAAAACCGATCAGTGCAACGAAGATGAAATAAGGAATCAGATAGGAGCCACCGCCATACATGGACACTCTGGTAGGAAACATCCAGATGTTTCCCATGCCGACTGCCGAACCGATACAGGCCAGAATAAAGCCCCATTTGTTGTTAAAAGAATCGCGTTGTTTTGTTTTCATAATGTTCTCTCCCGAATTAATAATTATATGAAGGCAGTTAAGACTGCTTCTGGTTTTTAGGATGGATTTCCGGAATTGCCACACCATCATAGGAGATGGACGGCTTTTCATCCGTATCCGTTGAAGTATGGGTCGTTTCCTTCTTCGTATGGATCTCCGGAATCGCCAGATTATCATAGGTTAGATTATAGTCAGCTTTGATATATTTCTTTTTCTTAAACAGCATGATAATGAACCTCTCTACTTATTAAATATAGTCTGAATCATCAATCTTCCGATCATAACAGGTTGATAAAAAACGTAATGACCAGACTGTTGATAAAGTCTGCAAACAGGCTGCCGACCAGTGGAATGAGCAGATATGCCTTAACGGAAGGGGCATATTTATCACAGATCGCCTGCATATTGGCCATCGCATTCGGTGTGGCACCCATACCGAAGCCGCAGGTACCGGCAACTAAAACGGCCGCATCATAGTCACGTCCCATAACATTGAACTCAATGAAGTATACAAAGAGACAGATGAGAATTACCTGACTGATCAGCAGGATGAACAGTGGCAGAGCCAGGGATGCCAGCTGCCAGAGCTTTAATGTGATCATGGCAATTCCAAGGAACAGGGACAGGGCAATACCGCCGATGTCATTGATCTCGCCCATGTGGATGTCAAATCTGCCGGAATACTCACCGATATTACGGATCAGAGCCGCAGCAATCATGGCACCGATATAGATTGGGAAGGTCAGACCGGTCTTTGTTAACAGCCAGGAGAAGATCGTTCCGAGACCAATCGCGAGGATCAGCTGGAATACGGCTGCCGGATACATATTGGTATGCCGTTCATGCTTTTTCTCATCCTCGACCAGAAGGCTGTCATCCTCCGGAACTACGGTAGCGAGCAGGTTCTTCTTCTCAATCAGCCGCTTGGCGATCGGGCCGCCGATCAGACTGCCTGCAATCAGACCAAAGGTAGCAGCTGCGGTACAGATCGTGGTGGCACCTGTGACATCGAAGTCCTCCAGAACCGGACCGAAGGCACCGGCGGTACCGTGGCCGCCGACCATAGGAATCGAGCCCGTACACATACCAATCAGCGGATCCAGACCGAGCAGCTTGGACATACCGATGGCGAGCAGGTTCTGCAGTGTGATCAGCAGGATGATCAATCCGAGAAAGATTGCCAGAGATTTCCCTCCGCTTTTTAAGACCTTCAGATTCGCCTGAAAGCCGACCGAGGTAAAGAAAAATACCATGCAGACCTCACGCAGGGTGTCATCAAAGGAGAATTCCGCCAGACCGGTGCTGTAGCAGACGCAGGTAAAGATCGCAAAAAGCAGTCCGCCGATGACCGGAGAGGGAATGCAGAATTTCTCCAGAAAATAAATTTGTTTTTTCAAAAAAGCTCCAAGCATCAGAACCAGAACCGCAATGGCCAGGGTCTGATACATATCTAATTCAATCTTCATGTTATGTCTTCCTTTATGGTTGAGTTTCGTTTTCGGATTCTCCGGTATCTACAGAAATGCCATGATCTGCATAATAGGCAGCCGCACCGGGATGAAATGGAATGCTGACATCCGAAACGGCAGCTTCTTCCGACAGTGCCATATCGACAGCAACGCTATATTGCAGCTCCTGTGCATGAGCAAACAGAGCCTCTGTAAGATCCTGTACGGTCTTATCAGACAGACGGTCATTGGCTAACAGAACGGCCTGTACACTTAAGGTTGTGATATCCTCGGTCTGTCCGGTGTAGGTGTTGGCCGGGATCGTGAACTCGGAATAGAACGGATAAGCGGTACATAGGCGGCTGCGCAGCTTTTCATCAAGCCCGATCAGACGGATGTCACACTGTCTGGTCAGTTCTTCGATAACTGTGGTTTTGATGCCGGCAGTACAGAAAAAGGCATCAATCTCGCCGGACCGGAGACTGTCAGCAGCCTCGGTATAATCCAGATTGACGGTAGTGACCAGACTATCGGTCAGACCGCTGGTCGTAAGGATCTGCTGTGCATTGCGTTCGGTTCCGGACTCGCTGGCACCGATGCTGACCGTTTTCCCTTGCAGGTCATCAATGCTATGGATCGCAGAGTCTTTCCGGACTACGAGCTGACAGGCCTCCGGATATAAGCCTGCAATGGCGGAATAGCCGGTGAGGGACGGTTCATCTGCAGAACCGGTTCCGTAATAGGCATCATAGATCAGATCGTTTTGTGCAATCGCAAGCTGGATATAATTCTCGGACAGCAGTCGCAGATTCGCTTCTGAACCGGCCGTGTTTTTAACCTCGATCGTGTAACCGGAGTCGGATCCGGCAACAATTCCGGCAAAGGCAGAGGCAAATGAATAATACATACCGCCGATACCGGCCGCACCGAAGCGGATATTGGATTTCCCATTGCTGCATCCGGACAGAAGAACCAGTCCGATACAGAGCACAGAGAGGAGAAATTTTTTCTTCATTGACTTAAGAATCCTTTCTAAGTAATATATAGACTAAATGAGATTGTACACTAAAAAGCAGGAAATGAAAAGAGGAAGAAACCGATGTGGAGAATTAAGCAGATTCTGGAAGCGGATTACGGATGTGAGGAGCGGATGCCGGGAGAGGCATTAAAGTGTCTGGTATATCTGGAGGATGAGAATGGCACCCGGAGACAGCTGGAGGCAGAGGATGCCTGGCTGCGGCAGGAGAATCTGGATGAAGGCAGTATCTGGCCGGAGGATTTACCGGAAAATACCTAATAGAAATTACTGATGAAGGATGCATAGAATTCAAAGGAAGCCGTTGGAAGAAAAGAGGGGATGGGAGGAACCATGAAACGAACTATGATTCTCATATCGGCAGGAACAGGGCTGTTGTTTGGCTTGTTTCTTTTCTTATATTATAAGACATCCATGGGCGTATGGGAGACGCTGGCAATTACGGCAGGAACCATCTGTTATCATTTTGTCATGCGTCTGCTGGTGGGGTATGTCTATTTGGTTGTGAAACAAAACCGGGCGGATTATATGCGAAAATGGTATCAGACACATGCATGGGAGCAGAGATTTTATGACCGATTAAAGGTGAAGAACTGGAAGGCTAAGATGCCGACCTTTGATCCGGATACCTTAAACCCGGAGCTTCATAGCTGGGATGAGATCGCACAGGCAATGTGTCAGGCGGAGCTTGTACATGAAACAATCATGGTGTTCAGCTTTCTGCCGGTGGTCGCCTCTATATGGCTTGGCGCATTCTGGGTATTTATGCTCACGTCTTTTGCGGGGGCCTGTCTGGATGGCTGCTTTGTGATCATGCAGCGGTATAACCGGCCGCGGGTGATTAAAATCGCCCGGATGGAGCAGAATAAAGATAAGAAAAAAGAGGAAAAGAAGGAGCAGGAATGAAGCAGGAAGAGGTACTTGGTGCACTGATCGGACTGACCGGTGCCATCAGCAATAACGGAAAAACCGCAGATACAGACCGGATAGTGGCAGGAGCATTGACCGGGGATGATTATGAGAAGAGCATCCGGGAGCTTCATGAGGAGAAGAATCGCATTGCACCGGATTGTGCTACCTGTAAGACTCCGTGCGGAAGTACTGCGGACTGTGACATGCGTCATTTCTGGGAGTGCGAGGAGCCTGTAAAACGACACAAGCAGGAGATTCTGGAGCAACTCCGGAAAATCGCGGCCGATTATCTGAGCGGGCTGGACGGAGCGACAGAAGATTCAGGACTGCCGGATGCCTGTTACCGGGCCATCGGGAGCCTGGGGTGGCCGATGGATGAGAGTGCATGTCAGAAGGTCCTGCTGGAATTGCGACCGGACGGGGAATGAATGGGAGAAGCCGGGTCTGTGAGGAACCGGCAGGAGCAGACTGGTTGAAAATTCCGAAAAGATTTCCGAAAAAATGATTGTACAAAAAAAATATACGTGGTACAATACACAGGTAATATTGAAAAAGCGATGACGGAAAGAGTACTGGGGCAGGAACATTCAGAGAGAACAGCACAGGGTGAGAGCTGTTTATGGAAATGTTTCAGGAAGACCATTCCCGAGCTGTGCGTAGAAGGAGCCGACAGGCTTTGAAGCGTTACCGTGTAGCTGACGTTACAGGCCATGAGTTAAAATTAAGGTGGAACCGTGTATAAGCACCCTTAGGTATGTGAATCATATCTGTGGGTGCTTTTTTAGTTCAGAAGAAAGGACAAAGGAGAATCAAAATGGTTAATTTTAAGGAAGATGAACAGTTAAAGACATTGAATCATTCCTGCGCACATCTGATGGCACAGGCAATCAAGCATCTGTATCCGCAGGCAAAGTTCTGGGTAGGACCGGTTGTAGCAGAGGGATTCTACTATGATGTGGATCTGGGCGATGACGTTATCCGGGATGAGGCAGACCTTGCCGCAATCGAGAAGGAAATGAAGAAGATTGCCAAGACCGGTAAGAAGATCGTGCGGAAAGAGATTTCCAAGGCAGAAGCAATGGAAATGTTTAAAGATGATGAGTATAAGCTGGATCTGATCTCCAATCTGGAGGATGGTACGATTTCTTGCTATGAGCAGGGCGATTTTACAGATCTTTGCAGAGGTCCTCATGTAGATAATGTAAAATTATGCCGTTACTTTAAGCTGATCCGCCATTCCGGAGCATACTGGAAGGGTGATAAGAACAATAAGGTGCTGCAGAGAATTTACGGTGTCTGCTTCCCGACACCGGAAGAGCTGGAGGAGCATCTGCGGTTACTGGAGGAGGCAAAGGAGCGTGACCACAGAAAGATCGGTAAGGATATGAATCTGTTCATGGTAGATGATCTGGTAGGCCGTGGACTTCCGATGTTCCTTCCGAAGGGTTATGTGATCTGGCAGGAGCTGGAGAATTATATTAAGCAGAAGGAGCGGAAGTTAGGCTATCTGCATGTAATGACTCCTTGCGTTGGTACGGTTAATTTATATAAGACATCCGGTCACTGGGATCATTATAAGGAGAATATGTTCCCGGCTATGGAGGTGGAGGGTGAGTCCTTCGTTCTTCGTCCGATGAACTGTCCGCACCATATGATGATTTATGCAAATCGTATGCATTCCTATAAAGATCTTCCGATCCGTATCGGTGAGATCGCACATGATTTCCGGTTCGAGGCGAGCGGTACCTTAAAGGGAATCGAGCGTGGCAGACATTTCTGCCAGAATGATGCACATCTGTTTGTAACACCGGAGCAGATCGAGGATGAATTCTCCAAGGTAGTGGATCTGATCTTCAGCACTTATAAGGATTTCGGTATTACAGATTATCGTTGCGTGCTGTCCCTGCGTGATCCGGCAAACAAGGTAAAATATCATGATGATGATGAAATGTGGAATACTGCTGAGAATGCACTTCGTAAGGTATTGAATGACCTTGGAATCGAATACACCGAGGAGATCGGTGAGGCAGCCTTCTACGGACCAAAGCTGGATGTCAATGTAAAGCCTGCAGTCGGTAATGAATACACATTGTCAACCTGTCAGTTAGACTTCTGTCTGCCGGCTAAATTCCAGCTGACTTATATTGATAAGGATGGCGAGAAGAAGACTCCGGTTGTTCTGCACAGAGCGATCTTAGGTTCTCTGGACCGGTTTATGGCATATATTCTGGAAGAGACCAAGGGTAATCTTCCGACCTGGCTGGCACCGGTACAGGTAAAGGTTATGCCGGTTAAGACAGATAATGAAGAACTGATGGCATATGCACAGGAGGTATGCGATGCACTGGATGCGGCAGATGTCAGAGTAGAGCTGGACGGACGTGCCGAGAAGCTCGGATATCGTATGCGTGAGGCACAGGTTCAGAAGGTACCGTATCTTCTGGTTATCGGCTTTAATGAGATGGAGGGCAAGACCGTTTCCTACAAGCTGCATGGTGAAAAGGATGCAACCGTTATGCCGTTAGATGAGTTTGTTGCGAAGATTCAGGAAGAGATCAAGAACAAGGTAAGACGGTAGGACGGATTTGCACAGATGCCCGATGTATGAAGGGCATAAGTGAAATATAACAGAATAAATATAGCAGGATAGAAGGAACATCCCGGGCTCAGAGTCATTGGACTTTGGACCCGGGATGTTTTGCTATAAGTAAAAACTATAACTAAATATAGATAAATAGAATTTCCCAATTTCTGGACAGGGTGGTAGGATAAAAGCACAAAACATACTGAAAAGCTAGGGATAAGAGAGCGTGAATAAGATGAGTGAAAGAACAAGATTTCAGGGGAAAAGCGTTGTAGTCACCGGTGCAGCGGCCGGTATGGGAAAGGCAATTACCTTAGACTTCGTAAAGGAAGGGGCTGTGGTAGTTGCGGTTGACCGGAATGAGGACGCATTAACAGAGCTGGCAACAGAGGTAGAACAGTTAAGACAGGATGGAGCGGACGGAAGTGTCATCGCATATCCGGGAGATATTTCGACCCAGAAGGCGAATGAAGAAATGATCGCACTGGCCATTCAGAAGACCGGAAAAATCGATGTGCTGGTAAACAATGCAGGCGTAGCAGGAAAAAGTGAGCCGATCACGGAGCTTACAAATGAATCGTGGGAGAAGATCCTGCGGGTAGATCTGGACGGACCGATGTATGCGATCCGGGCGGCCGTAACAGCGATGTGTAAGCAGGAGACCGGCGGTAATATCGTGACGATCGCTTCCGTAGCAGGCATTAAGGGCTGCCGTTCCAGTGTCGCATATACGGTTGCAAAGCATGGGCTGATCGGCCTGTGTGAGCATACGGCATATACCTATATGCATCAGGGCATCCGGAGTAATATTGTATGTCCGGGAGCCATCCGGACAGGGATGACCTCGAAGCCGGAGGAGGAGAGCCGGTTCGGACGGGAACGGATTATGTCAGGTATGGATTCTGATCTGCCGTTTGGCGCACCGACGGATATCGCAGAGGCAGTGCTTTATCTGGCAAGCGAGGAAGCCAGATTTGTAAACGGCGCAACCCTGGTGGTTGACGGCGGTGTATCCTGCAACTAAGGGCCGGGAAGGAATACGGCCGGAAAGGCGATACAGAAGCGGCTAAGGGTTGAAAAAACGATTACAGCAAGAATATAAAAAAGATGCATAGACAGGCGAAGGATCAATAAAGAAAGACAAAGAACAGATAAGATAAAGGAGTAAGAGTAATGGCAAATATTAAGAAATCGATTACAGAATTAGTTGGACATACACCGCTGATAGAGCTGGTAAATTACGAGAAGAAACATAACCTGAAGGCGAATCTGATCGGAAAGCTGGAGTACTTAAATCCGACCGGAAGCGTAAAGGATCGTGCTGCATTGAATATGATCGAGCAGGGAGAGGCAGAAGGAAAATTAAAGCCGGGTGGAACCATCGTAGAAAGTACCAGTGGAAATACCGGTATTTCGCTGGCAGCCTTTGCGGCAGCGAAGGGTTATAAGCTGCATATCTTTATGGAGCCGGGATGCACACCGGAGCGTGTACAGATCCTGAAGGCATACGGTGCGACTGTACAGTATTATAAGGATATTCCGGGTTTTGCAGATATTCTGGCCAAATACGGGTTTGATACCGGCAGGATCGTGGCACAGATTCAGAAGTTCGCAGATGACAACGGATATTATTACACCAGTCAGCTGTTCAATGATGCGAATCCGCAGGCACATATTAAGACAACCGGACCGGAGATCGTAGCGGATACCGATGGAAAGGTAGACTATGCGGTAATGCTTGCGGGAACCGCCGGTACCTTGACCGGTGTCGGTGCTTATCTGCAGGAGCATGTTCCGGGTGTGAAGATCATAGCCGTACAGCCGAATCTGGAGTCCCTATATAAGCCGGGCGAGGATCGGGATACCATTGATGGTGTGGTACATTTTGATAATGATGGCGAGACGCATCATCCGTTTATCGTAAAGAATCAGTTCCATTACGACGAATGTCTGGATGTCAATGGAGCCGATGCCTATGCGACAGCAAGAGAGCTGGCACAGACCGATGGAATATTCCTCGGCGCTTCTGCTGCAGCTGCTGTCTATGCGGCAAAGGTGGTTGCAGAGCGGGAAGAGAATCAGGGAAAGAATATCGTGATCATTCTTCCGGATGATGGAATGAAGTATCTGTCAACCAAGATGTATCGGAGCGAGGAGTAACAATAGCAGGAAAGAACGACGGAAATAGTGACGGAGATAATGACGGAAGCAACAGAGCAGTGGAAACCACAGGAAGGGTAGTAAGCAGAGGTGGTAGAAATGAGTACAGAAAGATTTCTGACGACAGAGGTAACATCCCCACAGGATTATCTGGATTGTGCAAGGGCAGCAGAACAATATGTCCGTATCTTTTTAGAGAAAACGGAAGACGGAATCCGGTATGAGGCAGAAGGCTCAGAGCAGAATTCTTATTATAAAGGGACAGCCGGGATCCTTCATATGTATCTGCAGCTGCAACGTGTAGCACCGGAAGAGGAATATCTGTATGATATCCGGGAATTAACCCGGTATCTGAGCCTGCATTATCTGGATGATGTGAAGCGGGCAAAGCAGGATGGTGAGTTCGTGACAGGTATGGCAGAAGGTTTTTACACCGGACTTGCCGGAATCGGTCTGGTCATGAATGAGGTCTGGGAGCAGTACCGGGATGAGAATGCGGGAGAGGCAGCCGGGGCGATTCAGGATTACTATCTGGAGCATCAGATAAAGCATGCAGAAGGCGTCTGCTGGTCGGATAATGCAGCGGTGTTTTTTGATGGAGGTATTGTATTATATCTGCTCGACAGCTATCGAATTTTTCAAAGAAAAGAATTATTGCCGGTGATCGAGGCCGCGACAGATTATATTCTGTCTACCGGGATCCGACATGAGA
>CABQJA010000039.1 GCA_902464345.1 uncultured Clostridium sp. | reverse complement strand
TCCCTGCATAGAATCATCATTCGCTTCCGAAAGCTGTTATCAGAGAATTTGTCATGCTATGTGGTAAAAACGACCACAGTATGCCCTTACTTTTGACACTCGATATGTGAGGCTTAAAAAACAAAAGAAACGGTAAAAGCAATACTACCATCAAATACTAAAATACCTGACATCTAAAAAAATCACGGGCAAGAAAGTTATATCTGATAAATTTCGTTTCCCGCACACCACTGAAAAGTTTCTAAGTATACACAAAAACAGGGAACAAAAGCTCCCTGCTTAAAATATTCCTCATTATTGGTAGTTCATTCCATCATCATCCGGATGTCTGTCTAAAGCCTTAACATAGAATCTGCCAACATATTCGGTCAGCTCCGGTCAACGGTCTCTTTCGCTATCCAAGGTGATAACACCCCTGGTGATCTTATAATCCTTACAGATATCCGAAAATTCTTGAGAATGTGCGAACTTCCGATACACATACCGTCTGGAATATCCCTTTTTCAAAAGACCTACCCAGTGTTCTTTACCGGAAGGATCTGACTTTTTGTCCATGAACACGTTATAGAGCATTTCTACAAAAGTATCATCCTTTGCATTCTTATATTCATCACTGAATACGAAGCCGTACCCAAAATATTCACCTGCCTGCATCAGTCCCAGGATACAGAAGCAAGTGACAGGACCATGTAGGAACATCGGCACTTAGATGCTGTCCTCTGGCATCTTATGTGCCGCTATGTTCCGATTTGAGCGAGAGCGCGTCCTGCACTGCTTCTGTAACAGGGGACGATGTTGTCCCATTTGACACACCACATGTAACATGTCACCTGCGTATATCAGCAAGCTAAGATCGTGCTCCTATTTCCTTACTGCTTCTTCAACTGATATCCATTCCTTTCTGCCACACGTTCCAGTCCGTAAGTGATCAACTCGATAATTACCGTCAGCAGCCAGTAGATGATACCGGTTGCAACGAATGCTTCAAAGTATTTCCAGTTGCTGCTTGCCATGACCTTGGCCGTTCCGGTTACCTCCTGAAGGGATACGAAGTATGCCAGAGAGGATGCCTGCAGGACACTGATCAGGTTCGCCGAGAAGTTCGGAATACACAGTACAAACACCTGCGGAATAATGATTCTGCGTACCACCATTGCCGGTGTCATACCAATGGAATACGCCGCCTCGATTTCTCCCTTTCCGAGCGAGATCAGACCGCCACGGATAATCTCAGACAGATATGCCGATACGTTTAATGCCAGTGCGATCAATACGAGTACCTTAATCTCAATCTGATTGGTCCGGAATGCAATATCCGTCTTCTCCAAAATCGCATCCAGCGCCATCGGGATCATATAGTATACAATGTACAGCTGCAACATAACCGGAGTTCCCCGGATGAACGATACATAGAACTGAAATATCTTATTTAATACCGGGACTTCCTTATAACGGATCAGCGCGATCACGATTGCGATCACCATTCCGATCAGGAACGCCCAGAGCGTCAGATATAAGGTCAGAGGAATCGCCTGTACACATTTTTTCAGGACTTCAAAACAAAATTCAAAATTGAATACCATTTGCGTTCCTCCTCTAGTATTTCTCGAATGAGAACTTCTTCTCTAACACATTAAATCCCTTTTTCAGGAACAGATAGATTACATAATATATGATTGCCAGCGCAATATAGCTTTCCATCTTATGCTGCATGGCTCCGGAGAGCTGATTGGCTCTTGCCACGATTTCAACCACGCCGACCGAGAATGCAATGGACGTATTCTTCAATGTTGAAATGCACAGATTGGAAAAATTCGGAAGTGCCACCACCATCGCCTGCGGCAGAGTTACCCGGAAAAATGCCATCCGGTTCGTCATACCGATCGAATAAGCCGCTTCCGTCTGTCCCTTGCCGACACTGGCGAATGCAGACCGGAACGTCTCCATCACCGTTGCACTCTGTCCCAATGCGTATGCCAGCACAACGAACACCAGCGGTGCCCAGTCGTTAACATCGATTCCGACCAACGACAGGAGCTTCGGCAGTCCGTAATAGAATACAAACAGCTGTGTCAGCGGCGGGAATCCACGGATGATCGACATGATCACCCGCACCAGCTGGGACAGGACCGGGATCTTCTTCTCCCGGATAACCATAAACCCTGCCCCCAATATCAATGCTCCCACGACTGACAGAATCCATATCAGCAGTGTGATTGGAAGCATTGGTAACAGCTTCGGCAGAAATATAAAGATGTACTTCCATTCAAAAATCTTCATAACGTGTCCTTCTAAGTGTCTCTTTTACCTTTTATCTTTTATTTAAAGCTCTCTACATAATCTCTGTTGATATCTTTGGCGTAATCTTCACCATAGTATTCCTTAGAGATCTCTCCTAATGTACCGTCTGCATACAACTCAGCCAGCGCGGTATCTACAGCGTCACGCAGCTCGGTGTCTTCCGGTGAGAACCACAGGTATGCATTGTAATCTGCGACTACACTGCCTTCCTCTGCCAGGTTATCGATCGGCTCACCGACCGTCTTAAACTGTGCATCCTCGTAGCTGGAGTTCAGACTCAGTACATATCTCTGCGGGTCAACGATCGCATCAATTCTGCCTGCTACCAGATCCGGTACCGGGTCAGAGGAGTAAACCAGCTCAATGTCTGCTCCGGACTTTGCAATATACTGCTCTAAAATACCTGCCTGTGTAGAGCCTTCGTTAATACCCAGCTTCTTACCGTTCAGGTCGTCAATTCCGTTAATATCTGAGTTACCGTCTAACACGATAATATAATATGGTGATGTGATATATGCTTCCTTGGAATGAATGTAATTAGCCTCTCTGTCTTCGGTTCTTCTTAAGTTAGAGCATGCAATCTGCACCTTGCCCGCATCTACGGCCGGCAGGATCGCTGCGAATTCCATCGTGCTGTATTCAAACTCATACTGCGGCAGCTTCTCATCGATTGCCTTGCAGACTGCGATCTCAGCGCCGTCCAGCTCACCGTCATCATTAATGAAGGACTGCAGTGCATATAATCCTGTAGTACCGACTACCACCTTCTTTACTCCATCTGCACTATCTGAACCGCCATTTGTATCTGCTTTTGCACCGCAGCCGGCCAGAACGGATACTCCTAAAATACCTGCTAATGATATTGCTCCTAATCTCTTAATAAATTTACCTGCTTCTCTTCTCATGTTTCTTTTCTCCTTTTCTCAATTAAAAAATTTAAATAATATATGAATATTCAGGAATTATCTTCTGTAAAAACTGACGTGTCCGATCTTCCTTTGCATTCCGGAAGATATCCTTTGCACTGCCCTGCTCTATGACTTTTCCTTCATCCATGACAACTACCTTCGTTGCGATATCCATTGCGAACTGTATTTCATGTGTAACGACCACCATAGTGATTCCTTCTTTGGCGATCGCTCGCATAACCGAAAGAACTTCTCCTACCAGCTCCGGATCCAGTGCGGATGTCGGCTCATCGAATAAGATTACGTCCGGTCGTAATGCCAGCGCCCTGGCAATTCCGACTCTCTGCTGCTGTCCGCCGGAAAGATTCGCCGGATATGCATCATATTTCTTTGACAGACCTACCCGGTCCAGATATTCCTTTGCGATTCTCTCTGCCTCAGCCTTCGGTTTCTTCTGTACCTGAATCAGCCCCTCCGTCACATTCTGCAATGCCGTCTTGTTCTTAAACAGGTTATATTGCTGAAATACCATCGCTGTTTTTCTGCGAAGCTTTACGATGTCCTTCTTGTTTACGTTATGTGCATCCACGGTCAGGTCATCTATCGTGATCTTGCCGGAATTGGGCTTCTCCAGAAAGTTCAAACATCGCAGGAAGGTCGTTTTACCTGCTCCGCTCGGTCCCAGGATCACGACAACGTCGCCCTTGTCAACCTCCAGATTCACGCCCTTTAGAATGTGGTTGCTGCCAAAGGACTTTTTAATATCTTCTGCCTTTAACATACATATCTTTTCTTCTGCCATCCTACTTCTCCTTTGCCTTCTTCACGATTTCCTTCAAGACCTGAACGACCTTCTGATTCTCCTCGTAGGTTCCCATGGAAATCCGGATCCACTCCCGATATCCATAGTCCAGACCGCTCCGGATCATAATCGCATGCTTCAGGAACTCCTGCTGCAGCCATGCGGCATCTATCCCGGTATGCACGAATACGAAATTCGTACTGCTTTCCAGATAATCAAATCCCAGCTCCCGGAATGTCTCATAATATAGCTCCATACTCCGGCGGTTGTTCTCCAGTACCTGATTTAAGTACGCATCATCCTCTACCGCCGCAACTGCAGCCGCCTGTGCAACAGAGCTGACATTTAACGGGATTCTGACCTTAGACAGGGTATCTATCACTGCCTGAGTCGCGATTCCGTATCCGATTCTTAAACCTGCCAGTCCGTAGCTCTTCGAAAAGGTCCGTAGTAAGATCAGGTTCTCCTTCTGCGTTGCAAGTGCTGCCGTATCCGGATAATCCCCTTCTGCGAAGTCCAGATATGCTTCATCTATGACAAATAAGATCCGCTCCGGAATTTCCCGGATCAGCCGTTCCAGATGCTCCTTCTTCATCAGCAGTCCGGTTGGGTTGTTCGGATTACAGAGGAAGATCACCTTGGTCCGTTCCGTAATCGCATTCAGAAGCTTATCCGGATGGATTGTAAAATCCTCTTCTACATTGACATATACCGGCTTTCCGCCATTGATCAGTGTCACATTGGTGTACCAGTTAAAGGACGGGGTCGGAATGATCGCCTCCTCGCCTTCCTCGATATAACTGTCGCCGATGATCGACAACAGTTCAAAGGATCCGTTTCCGAAAATCAGGTTGTCCCCTGTAATCTTCAGCCGGTCTGCCAGCTTCTTTCTCAGCTGCGTCACATTCAGATCCGGATAGAACGAGAAGCTCTGTGCTTCCTTTGCAACCGCTTCTGCCACCTTTGGGGAACAACCCATCCGGTTCTCATTTCCTTCCAGCTTAATGATCTCTTCCGGTGAATATCCGTACTGCTTCACTACCGATTCGATCGTTGCTGCTGCTTTATATAATGTAATTTCCTTTAATGCTTCTTTTTCTTTAACACTCATGCCTCACGCATCTCCTTTATCCGCCGGTCGGTCTCCTTCATGGCTGCGACCAGCTTTGCAGTCTCTTCGTCTGTTACCTGTTTTCCTTCAAACTCGGACTGCATTCGCTCCGCGATTGTAATCAGCTGTTCCTCTTCCGGAAGTCCTAACTCTTCGAGTGTATAGGTATTATTGAATTTCCGGAGGATCCGGATCCGCTCTGCGATTTCTTCCCTTGAGCGTTCCTCGTAAATTCCCTGTACCACCAGTGCAAACGCTACGATTTCTCCATGCAGCCGGATATAAGTGGAATGGTATCTCCGGGAAGAATGATAAAACGGATGTGCCAGTCCGGAGAATGCTTCCTTTCCGACAAAGCTTCCGATATTTCCTGCCAGGTAGATGATGGCATCCACCGCTGCAATCGTGTCATCGTTTACGATACCGGCTTCTGCCTGCTCTACTACCTGTGGGCCTTTTGTCCTGAGAAAGTCAAAGGCAAGCTTTGCAATATGGGTCGATATCTGCATGGTAAAGGATGGTGTCTCTCTGTAAACCGGCTCATACCATTTTGCAAATGTATCTACGATACCGGCTTTTAAGTACCGGACCGGAGCCTTTGCAATAATGTCGGTATCAGCTACAATGTATTTCGCTGACTTCGGATTAAACAGGAACTTATCAAAATCACCCTGATCGGTATAAATGATGGATACGGCCGCCCATGCAGCACAGGTAGCTGCTACCGTCGGCACTGTGATCACCGGAAGTCCGGAATAGGTACCGGCTGCCTTTGTCACATCCATAACCCGGCCGCCGCCGACACCCAGAATCACCCCGGCACCGACTGCCTTCGCCTCTTCCGCATAGCTGCGTGCCTTTGCGTCCGTTGGGAATCCTTCAAAGAACTGCTCCTCATAAGCAATTCCCTTCTGTCCAAGATCTTCATCCAAAGCTTCCTTTACAAGAGATCTCGGTGTCTTTGACCAGATGATGTAGGCTTTCTTTCTTCCTTCGCCAATTGCCAGTTCTGTATAATCTGCTACCTTATGAATCGCTCCCGGTTCATTGATATATATTTCCGGTGTATTGATTGAAACCATTCTGTATTCCACCCTTCCTCTGATCCTGTACTTCCTGTACTCTTTCGTATATGTTTTCTTTCTGTTCTTTCCTGTCACTATCCGGCAGTATGTTATTTGCCGTTTGTGTTGTTTCATATTATTCATATTATTTTAATAGGAATTATATGTTTTATGTGCAGTATCATAATCCAACTTACCCGTTTTGTCAATTCCATAGGTTATACGTTTTAAGTGTTGCCGGGTATAGGCCCCGGCTATAGCCAGCCTCATCCCGATTTTCAATTCCTTCTGGCTTCCCGGAAACACTACCCTCTCTCCGGAAAAACTACCGACTTTCCGGAAGAGCTACCGGCTTTCCGGGAACGGATCATCTGCCAGTCTATGGATCCGGTACTGACCGGTCAGCAGGAGGTAAAGCTCTAACAGGCTGGTTGCAATTCCGGTACTGCCATCGTAAAAGCTGTATTTCACATCTACGGTCTGCGGATCGATCCGTGCGAATGCTGTCGGCCAGAACACTTCCTGCTCATCCTCTTCCTTCTCGCCGAGAATGATTTCACCACAGATCTTAGCGAGTTCCAGATACTGCGCATCCTGCTCCGTTATATATAACGAGATAAAATAGTGCAGTAACCCTGCCGCACCGCAGCAATAGGTTACATTATTCCATAATGTCTTGCCCTGCACGGTCGGTGCCCCGGTCGCAAGGACACCCTTGCAAAGCTCGATTGAAAAGTCATGGTATACGGCCTCGCCGGTTGCCCGGTAAAGTGTATAGAAGAACCGTCCGGTTCCTGCCGGTCCATGGCAGGCATTTACATAAAAGATCGTCTCCTCTTCTCCAAGGATATACGGAATCAGCTTTCCGTCACCGGTCTGAACCGCAAGATTCATCAGATACTCTGCCAGCTCTTTCGCCAGTGCCAGATATTTCTCTTCTCCACTGACCTCATACAGTCTGGTCAGTACAAATCCGGTTCCGGACGGGCCATATACATAGTTTGGACAATCACTGCCGTACAAAGGCTTCGTATCACATTTGATACCATATGGGGTCTCCTCCCGGTAGGTCTCAATATAATCACCGCCACGCAGTGCCAGCTCCTTCGCCTTCTTAAGCTGATATTTCTCTGCCGCCTCCAGCAGGAACAGGATCACGCCCGGATCGCCGATCAGGCCGGTCTGATGTCCCCAGTAGATTCCCTGCTCTGTCTCAACCTTCGTCTGATCCAGATAATCCACAATCTCTTCAATCGTCTTACGATACAACGGATCCCCGATCACATCATCCGCGATCATGATCACTGAACCTACACCGCCGATCCCGAAATAGAACCCGTTCTTCGCATCCGGCACACTGATATGCTGGTAGGTAAAAATCGACCGGAAATCTCTACAGATCAGTGCCAGTGCCTCCTTGGCTGTCTTCAGCACTTCTTTATCTTCCGTCAACTGATATAAGTTCAGGAGATAATATACGATACCGGCATTCCCGCCGTACAGGCTCAGATCCAGCAGCTCTGCCGGCCGCTTTCCCGGCTCATACTTCGCCAGCTGCGGTCGTACGTTTCTTAAATACTGATCCCCGATGCTCGCATCGAAATAAAGGCCGTCCTCCAGCTCGAACTCTATATTCTTCAGGCTGTTATAGACCTTCTCTGCCACCCGGCGGTACTCTTCCGGTCCCTCCGGTGTCACCCGCTTATACTT
Source organism: uncultured Clostridium sp. (assembly GCA_902464345.1). Classification (GTDB taxonomy): domain Bacteria; phylum Bacillota; class Clostridia; order Lachnospirales; family Lachnospiraceae; genus CAG-632. The sequence continues at coordinate 7,932 of CABQJA010000039.1, read as the reverse complement.
TTTCCCGATTCTGAATAAATGCTCTGTGTATGTTTTTCGTTCCATGTGCTACCTGCTCCTCTCATTATCATTTGCCGTTTGTCATTTCATATTCTGTTCTTATGACTTGTCTTGCAGTATAACACCGGTTACCGTTTCAACGGTAATACATAAAAAAAATCGTGCGTAATAGTTTTTAGCTATTACGCACGTCCTGTTCTTCCATCGCTGCGAGCAATCGCTCATGCAATTCCGGATTTACCCGTTTCAGTGAAATCGGGCGTCCTTCCTTATCCGTGAAGCAGTGTTTACTTCTTCCGGTCGTCCGGAGCTCGCCGGTCGCCTTATCTCTTACCTCATATGTTACATAGAACTTCACACCGGTATACCCTTCAAATCTGGTATACACTTCAACTACGTCTTCAAAGCACACCATAGACTTATACGTGCAAGTCACTTCCATAACCGGACTGATGATCCCCATTTCCTCACACTTCCGGTAGTCGATTCCGATTTCCTTCAGAAACTGGATCCGTGCGGACTCAAACCACCGCAGATAGTTGGAATGATGAATAATTCCCATCTGATCTGTCTCATAATACTGTGCCTCATGCTCATATACTGTCATTGTTTTCTCCCCACTTGTTATAAAATCAAATTCTGGCTGCCCACAATGGAATTCACCAGATTCTGGATAAATTCTGAATGCGGATTGATCACTCCTCCGTAGAAGATCAGCCAGCCCGGTATTCCGATAATAATACTCAGGATACCTGCAACAATTGCAGCAATCGCACCTACCGGTCGTTTTCCGTTCGGACGCACTGCCTTAATACCAAGCACCAGCCCGATAATACCGGGGATCATTCCAAATCCGATAAATGCCAGTGGCACCCCGGAAATTCCGACGATACAGGATATAAACGCCTGCTTCTCCACTCTTTTTAATTCCTCCGCTGCTCCTCCCTGTCGGGGATTTACCCGTGTTGTAACCTTTGCGGCCGATTTATTTTTGCTCATGATACCTCTCCTTATCTTTCTCCTGCAGTCAGCCTTTTATCCACACTGCGTATCTCCGCTGTCTGTCCTTACTGTGCTGCGCCTAAAATCTTCGCTGCTGCTTCCGGTAACTCCTGTAAGCTCTGGATCACCGGCACCTCAGCATCCACCTGTCCGAAACCGTATCCGGCCAGAATAAACGGAATCCCCGCCTTACATGCCGAATCATAGTCTCCCTGAATATCTCCCAGATATACCGCACGATCCAGCTGATTCCGGTCACAGACCAGACGGATATTATCCCCCTTCTGTAATCCGGTCCTGCCGAAATTCTCCGTATCCGAGAAATAGTCTCCGAGCTGATGATACTCCAGAAACGCTTCTATATATCCTACCTGACAGTTGCTGACAATTGCCAGGAAATAATCCTTTGAAAGTTGCTCCAGTACCTCTTTCAGATGTGGAAACAATATACCGCCCCGCTGCCGCAGGTACTCATTCTCATATTCCTCACAGGCCTTCATGACCTCGCGGATCCGTTCCTCTGACAGTCCTTCTCCCTGAAAGCACCGTCTACCGATCTCGTCCATCGGAAGTCCCATAAAACCCTGCATGTCCTCCATCGTCACCCGTCGTTTTACATCCGGCTGTTGCTCTAATATCACATTCCAGGACTCCACAACCTGTCTGCTGGAATCCCACAAGGTTCCATCCAAATCAAAAAGAATTCCCTGCTTCATATATCTGCTCCTTTGCCTTTTCTCTTACATCTGATAATAAATCAGATTCTCTTTCAGCTCCGGTGTGATCTCACCGCCCGCCTTCATATACTTATTATACACTGCCCCAAACCGTTGCAGCTTCTTTGCAGTCTCTGTCTCGAACCGGGTAATGGATGCCTGATACAACGGATTGCTCCGCAAATCGTTCCGGATTGCTTTTGCAAACGGACAATAACGCACCAGAATATCCCGTACAACCTTATTCAATCGGAAACTGCCCTTGGACTCAAACTTCACCCAGTTTACATAATCTCTTACAAATACTTCCCGGTAATTATTCTTCGCCCGAACCAGCGCACTCTTTACCTTCTCCTTCGCATCTGCCGACAGATCATGATTCTTCCGGTAAAACTGCAGATACGTACAGTATTCTGCGGTCAATGACTTCTCCCGGATATCATTCCAGTGCACACCCTCCAACCGGCGGCACATCTCCCAGCGATACTGTCCCACTGCTTCTAACATCAGCTCATCCAGCTCTACCGCTGTGAAAATCGGGAACATAAACCGTCCCGGTGTACTGCTCTTTCGTCCGGAGGTCTCCTGCCACATCATCACTCTGGTTCCGGCATTCGGCATCAGGATCATATCCGGAAGGATCTCTTTCATGATCCGCTCGTTATTAATGCCCTTTTCCGGATCCGAGAACGATACCTCCTGATAAAATACAGAATAATCAATTTTCCGGATTTCATTCAATGCCTGCTCTAATTTCTCCGCTGTCACCAGCATCCGCTCCAGAGAATTCAACAGATCATCCTTGCGCAGCAACGGACAGAAGGTCGATATCTTACCATAAGTCAGCTTATTGACAGATGCAAACATATTCCGGATCTCAAATTCCACCCGCTTCTCCGGGCTCTGATAATACTCCTTCACCTGAGCGGGTGTCAGCTTTCCGTTCTTATTCTGCTCTACCAAATATGCCTCAAAGTTCAGATCAAACTCATTCTTGGAAGGCTCCTTCTCACCCCTGTAAACACACTTCAGCCACTCATATATCGTATAAATCCGCTCGGAATGACAGATGTCCAGATGTGCACAGAAATCATATAACTCCTTGGCATACTCCTCCCCTGTCAGTCCGGTATCCACAAATCCGAAATTCAGGAACATCTTAAGTACCGGTGTCAGCTGATTCTCATCCTTTACAGCACGTAAAAATACCCGTTCATACATATCGTAATATACGGTCGTGATCTGCTTCCGCAGTGCCCGTACCTCATTCTCCGTAGACTGTGGATCTGCCAGCTCCCGGTATGCAGTTACCATACCTGTAATCTGTTCCGCTGTTGCGTCATCATATCCGGCAAATTCCAGAATATGATTCAGACAGTCCTCTGTCGTGATATCCTGCTCCTTCTGTGCTACCACATTTCCGGCAGCCGTACCACCGGCATAATCATATTCCTGAAACTCCCGCAGCTTCCGGCTGATCATTCTCGGATTATAAATGTTCAGACGTTCTGCCAGCTTCGCAATCAGCTGGATCTTCTCTGAAATCACATCGACCTTATACTTTTTCTCATACATTGCAATCGACAGGTCAAAATACAGCCGGAACAGATCGGTCTGTTCCTCTCCGATCAGAATTCCCCGATTATAGCTCAGGTAGGACTCCATCTCCAGAATACCCAGCATAAACCGCTGCATCTGTGCTGCGGCCTCTTTAATGGCACCGATCGTCAGGTTCTCGTCCTTCTCCATCAGATGCAGATATTCTTCTATATATTTCATAACACTGGCAGAATTATTCACTTCCCATTCATCTGCCTTGTGCTGCATGATCAAAGGATTGAAATGCTCCATTTTCGGGAATAATTGCTCCTCAATCCTGTATTTTCCACATAAATTCTTGTAATCATTATAAACAGTCTCCACAAACATATGAAACTGCCGGCTCCGATTACTTAAGTCCGAATATAAGGTCAGCAATGCGTTTCTCTGCTCCATTGCCGCCCGCAGGAATATATTCCGAATCCGTTCCTGTCCGGTCAGGATCTGCTTTAATTCCTCTGTATTCTCGCACAGAAACTGCGCCAGTACGACATCTTCGCCTGCCACATACTCACATAAAGAGATATCCCGTTCTCCGATTCCGATGATAGAATTCTTCCGAAGCGGAACCTCTGAAAACTCAAACTTCTGCCGAACGGTTCCTTCCTGCACCAGATACCAATACTTCACTTTTTCATTTTTGCGGGCAACTGTCTGCCCCTTCTGAATCTTTATTATTTCCATGCGTATCCCTCTATGTTCTTTTCCCTTCTCTGTGCCCATGATCTCCGTGTTCCACAGTGCTCTCGCTATCCGCCTGCCACACGCCTCACATAGACTAAGAAAAGGAGCTGCACACTAATTGCTTAATGCGACAACTCCTTCCATGTAATCTTTATCTTAGATAAGTTAATTACTTAATGATCTTTAATCCACCGATCAATGGTAATGGCTCGTCATCTTCCTGAATTGCCTTAATCAGACCCCAGATAGCAAAGATACTGGCTGCAACCTGTGTAATACCGATCGGAATGATTGCCAGGATATTGCAGATCAAAGCCTGATTTAAATGCTGCTTTAATCCTTCATCGCTATCCTTATCACCAGAAACTAATGCAATAATCCAGCCAACCCATGTAATATAACTAAGAATTCTCGCTGTTTTTCCGTTCATCGTCTCTCCTCCTTTTCTTTTCCCTAATGCTCCCTCACGGGGTGTTCATACAAGTCTAATATACAAATAATCCCTTATATTGTCAATAGAAACGATGATTTTTTAAGTTTCTTTTCCTGGCAATAACTTCTTTTCTGAAATTATTGTTTTTTTCTTTATTATTAGATATAATAAATGGGTTGTGACAATATTAAAGGAGGAGCATCCAATGACAAATATAACCGGTGCAGAAACACCGATCGAAAAATATGCCGGTATTCTGGTGCATCCGACCTCATTTCCAAGCCCTTACGGCATTGGTGATTTAGGGGATGGTGCTTACCATTTTATCGACTTTCTTGAAAAATCAGGATTGAATCTATGGCAGGTTCTTCCACTTGGACATACGGGGTTCGGTGATTCCCCATATCAGCCGTTTTCATCCTTTGCCGGACAGCCGTTAATTATCAGTATTGACTTCTTAAAACGTGTAAGACTGTTGTATGACAGCGACTTTACAAATATGCCGGCATGGAATCCGGTGCAGATTGATTATGGTACTTTGATCTCATTCAAAACCTCTTTACTGCATCTGGCTTACGACCGTTTTCTGGATGATTCCGTTTCGGATGATTTTACGGGAAATCCGGAACTGATGCAGGCTTATCAGGATTTCTGTGAACATACCTTCTGGCTGGAGGACTACGCATTATTCATGGCAGGCAAGGATTACCATGAGGGCACCCCATGGTATCTGTGGGAAGACTCCTTAAAGAAGCCGACCGCCAAGCAGCGTGCTTCCTGGATTGAGAAGCTGGATCGTGAAATGGGCTATTATAAGTTTATTCAGTTCCTGTTCTATCACGATTGGTCATTACTTAAGAACTATGCGAATGAAAAGGGCATCAAGATCGTTGGTGATATTCCGATCTTCGTTGCATGGGACAGTGTGGATGTATGGCGGAATCCAAGCCTTTTCAAGCTGGACTCCAAGGGTTATCCGACCGTGGTTGCCGGTGTACCGCCTGACTATTTCAGTGCTACCGGACAGTTATGGGGTAATCCGTTATATAACTGGAAGAATCACACCAAGACCGGTTATCAGTGGTGGATCGATCGTATCCGCTACCAGCTGACTCTGACTGATTTCCTGCGGATCGATCATTTCCGCGGTTTTGATAAATACTGGGCCGTACCTTATGGTGACGACACTGCCGTAAACGGTAAATGGGAAGAGGCTCCGGGCGTAAACTTCTTTACCACACTGGAGGCTACCTTAGGCTACAATCTGCCGATCATCGCAGAGGATCTGGGTGAGATCGATCATTCCGTTGTTGAGCTTCGTGATAAGTTCAGCCTGCCGGGTATGAAGATCCTGCAGTTCGCTTTTGAAAATCCGGAAGAGAATGATTTTCTTCCTCACAACTTCACAAGAAACTGCGTCTGCTATACCGGTACCCATGATAATGATACTACCCTTGGCTGGTATCAGAAAGCATTTGAAGCATCCCGTGACAAGCTCCGCCGCTATTTCAGCACAGATGCCAGTGACATCTGCTGGGTTATGATCCGTGCCTGCTTCTCATCTGTAGCAAATATGGCAATCGTTCCGATGCAGGATGTCCTCTGTCTGGATTCCTGGGCACGTCTGAATACCCCTGGTGTTGCACAGGGCAACTGGAGCTGGCGCTTTACGGAAAGTGATATGAGCCGCCAGTTAGAGGAACGTTTATATGAGACCGCTAAGTTATACGGTCGTTAGGAGGAGTTCATGAAGACCAATTTCAGAACAATTATCTGTCTTATATTTGTTGCTCTGTTTTTGATTTTATCTATGCCACTTCATTTCGTTCTCTGGCTGATTGGCCGGAAGAAACCAATGACGAAGTACCGGGTATCTCATAAGATCATCCGCTGGGCATTCCGGGTTGTATTTGCAATCGGCGGTATCAAACGGAATGTAACCGGTGCAGAACAGATCCCGACGGATACTCCGGTTGTATTTGTCAGCAACCACCGAAGCTATCTGGATATTCTCCTGTTGCAGTCCACCGCGAATGTTCCGGTCGGATTTGTCGCTAAGACAGAGCTTAAGAAGATTCCGCTTCTCGGCTTCTGGATGCAGGATATTGGCTGTGTATTTATTGACCGGTCCAGCATCAAGTCCGCGGTAAAGAGTATCAGTGAAGGTGTTGAACATATTAAATCCGGCTGTTGCATGACCATCTGTCCGGAAGGTACCCGTGGTCATAGTGAAGAAATGGCAGCCTTCAAGGATGGCAGCCTGAAGCTCGCAACCAAGGCTAAGGTTCCGGTTGTTCCGGTTGCGATCATCGGCACCGATGATTGTCTGGAGAACAACGCCGGATTAAAGCTGACAAAGGGAACTGTTACCATTGCCTATGGTGCACCGATCGACATTGCTGCTTTAGACGATGAGGATAAAAAGCATCTGGGTGCCTACACTCAGAAGTTTGTAGAAGAACTTTACACACAGAACAAATAATGAATCAAAAATGAATTTAGAAGAGGAGGAATCGTATGAGTCCATGGATTATCGTTTTAATCGTATTAGTCGTACTGATCGCCGGTCTGGTTGCTCTGTATATCTTCGGTAACAAGATGCAGAAAAAGCAGATGGCTCAGAAGGAACAGATGATGGCTGCTGCACAGCCGGTTTCCATGCTGATCATTGACAAGAAGTTTATGAAAATGAAGGATGCCAAGCTTCCTAAGGTAGTAATGGAGCAGACTCCAAAGCGTTATCAGAATTCCAAGCTTCCAATCGTAAAAGCCAAGATCGGTCCACAGATCATGACTCTGATCGCCGATGATGCTGTTTTCGATAATCTCCCAACCAAGGGTGAGGTAAAGGCTATGGTCAGCGGAATCTATATCGTTCAGGTTAAGAGTGTCCGCGGCAAGGTTGCACCTGTAGAAGAGGGCAAAAAGAAGTCCTTCGGTGCAAAGCTTCGTAAGAAGCAGACCGAATATCAGCAGATCATGGCAGATGATGAGAAAGCAAGAAAGGCAGAAAAAGAAGCAAAGGCCCGTGAAAAGGCCCAGAAGGAAGCTGCCAAGAAGATTATGAAATAGATTCAGTCACCGCCTAAGATACCGGGAATAATTTCCCGGTATCTTTTTTTGTCTACAAAAAATTTTCCCCTCTTCCCGCATAGTCATCTTCTATATACTCCTGCTTTTATTATTTATCATTACTATTATTCCAAAGCATATCCAGCTAATACCAATTGCTGCTCCAACCGGTATTACATTCACAGCTAATGAAAAATCCAGTATTTGTCTAACAAACGAATTCATAATCAGCAGAATAACTACTGATGCATAGCAGCCTAACATTGTCGCCAAAAACATAATTACACTTACCTCTCCTGCAAAAATCTGTTTTCGATCCTCCCGTACCATTCCCATAACCTCTAACATAGACAAATACTTTTCATTTCTTTTCCGATAAAAGTCCAAAATATAACCCGTTGAAAACATATCAACTATGCAAAATAT
>CABQJA010000038.1 GCA_902464345.1 uncultured Clostridium sp. | reverse complement strand
TGAAACTCTGAACAAAGATCTGTAGTTATAGTTAATAATTAAGAAAACAGGAGTCCTTTCGGTTACCGGTAAGGACTCCTGTTTTTCATCTTCCTAATATTCCTCTGCGATATCAATCTCTTTCTGCTCTTCTTCCACGGTTTCCTTCGCGTATGGAGTATGTCTGAGATATGCCAGCCAGTAACCAACGCCTACAATCCCAGCTCCACCAACAATATTTCCAAGTGTGATCGGCAGCAGACTCGAAAACAGGAAATGACCCCAGGTCAGCCCTTCCGCTGCAATTCCGTACTCCGCAGACGTAAGAAGTGCCGCTACCCCAAAGTACATATCCGCAACACAGTGTTCAAAGCCACATAATACAAACAACATGACCGGCCAGAAGCTGGTCATTAATTTTCCGGATACCCGTTTTGCTGCAAATGACATCCATACGGCAATGCATACCAGAATGTTACACAGGACGCCCCGGATAAATGCCTCCGGAATACTTAAATCCGTCCGTGCCTTTCCGGCATTTACAATCGCCTGTGCCAAGGCTCCGCCGAACAGCTCCGGTGTATGTCCATAGACAACCATACATGCTACAAATGCTGCCCCCAAAAAGTTACCGATATATACGAACAGCCAGTTTTTCAGCATACTGCCAACCGTTATCTTCTTCTCCAAAGCGGCCAGTATCATCAGATTATTTCCGGTAAATAATTCACTTCCCGCAACAAGAACCATTGCCATACCCGCCGGGAACACACAGGCTCCTACCAGCTTTGCGACAGAGGCTATACCAATGGTACTGGATGCCGTCGTGGATGCGATTCCCGCAAATCCGATAAATAATCCTGCAAAAAAGCCAAGTACCAGCATCTTAAATATAGACAGATGCGCCTTGTGAACTCCTACTTCTACGTAATTTCTAGCTATTTCAAGTGGTGAATGCATTCCCATACCTCCGATTTTCATTTGTACAATCATACCATGACTGAGGGCAGGGCCGCAATTGCTTTCTTATTATGGTCGAATTTTGTGATTTCATTTTGTTGGTAAGCTTCTCGCCACACACAACGCTCCCCACCCCACCTGCTCATTCGGATACACCGGATATCCCGGCAGCCTCCTGGCCCCCCGGGTCAGATATGCTTTTAATTTTTCCCCATACAGGAACGGATCGTTGCCCTGAATGATTCCCCATTCCATCAGAAGTGCTGCCCCTCCGGATACAAACGGTGCTGCCATAGAGGTTCCGCTTCTGGTATCATATCCGCCTCCCGGTGCAGCTGCGGTAATTCCTACGCCGGGAGCTACCAGATCCGGCTTCCGATCTGTCGTATCTCCTCTGCCGGAAAATGCGGCATAACTATCTGTCCGTGAATCATATGCTCCCACTGTGATTGCTCTGGAGGCCGTGGACGGTATCGTAAGCGACAGATTCGGGCTGGGCTGCAGGAACATCGTCCGGTCATTCGTTGCCCCGGCTACCGGCAGCCAGAGTGCGTATTCCCCATATCGGATATCCTTCGGATAAAGCAGGATTGCCCACAGACCCTCCTCTATATAATCCTTAGTCGGAATCAGAGCAATATATATTTCCTGCGCTGCACTATACGGTGTCGGCTGCCCGTACAGGACTGCAATATCCGTATTTCCGATGGTGACAGACTGTCTGCCCTGCCTGCTGCCAAACGGTCCGGCAAGCATCCCGGACGGTGTCCGGACCGCGACCTCCATTTCATCTGCATAATTCTTCCAGAGCTGGATGTTCAATCCGCTTTCATAGGGGGATACTGTGAATTCCACTTCTGTCGGCTGTGTCTGTCGCCGATTCCCGGATGGCAATATTCCGGATGCATGTCGACCGGTGTTGCCTTCATTGCCCGCCCCTGCCGCAAGGATACTGCGTCCCAGATTTGCCACATCATCGATATACTGTTCCAGCAGACTGCCTCCTCTGTGATTGCCATAATTATTACCATAGCTTAAGTTTACTGCCAATGGCAGTCTTCGCTCCAGTGCATATCGCACCACCCAGTCAATCGCCTGCATCAGCTCCGAAGTCCTTGGAAATGAACCCGGTTGTGCCTGTGCCAGCCTGACGACCAGCAGCTCCGCCTCCGGTGCCACTCCGGTATAAAAACCACCGGATGCCCTTCCGTTCCCGGCAGCAATGCTCGCCACATGTGTACCATGCCCGGAAAGATCTGTCGTTGGCACTATTTTCTGCTGCTCCATCCGGTTATCTGTCTGCAATGCCCGGTTAATATCCTCTGCCGTATAGACACTCCCGATATTATATGGCTGCGGCGGATTGCCCGGAATCGTCTGATCCCAGATTGCCTGTATCCGGGTCGTTCCGTCTGTCCTCCGAAAATCCGGATGACTGTAATCAATGCCGGAATCGATCACTGCCAGCAGGACTCCCCGCCCGGTCAACTGATCGGGTGGATATCGCAATGCTGAAATACAGGATGCACGGATCCCTTCCATTTCCTCCAGAACCAGCCCCTTCGGTTTCTCAACAAACTCAATCTCCGGATATTCCACCAGCTCTGATATCCGATCCTCCCGGATCCGGATAATCGCATATTCGTTTAGAAGCGGAGTTACAATTGCCGATAAATCTCTGCCGATTCCCTCCAGATCCCCGTTGTACTTCACGATCAGCTCCCACTCCCGGAAAACTTTATCATAGCCGACATCCAGATCCAGACTCTTCTCCCGCTCCGCCGGTGACAATGTCAACGCCAGCTGCAGCTCCGTATCGATCTTACGGTCATCCATCTCCCCGGATACTGCATTTCCCTCTAATGCCTCATTCCCCCCGGATGTCACATTTCCCTCTAATGCTTCATTTTCCCCCGATGTCACATTTCCCGGAATTCCCGTTTCATCTATCCTTCCTTCTATCACACACATAGCTTCCACTTCCCTCCTCATCGCTGCATCCGCAATCAACCACTGCATTTCCATAACGTAAAATACCGGAAGAGGCGTTCTCTTCCGGTATTTTCACACACACACATTTTTCTTATTATATTCGGGTTATTCTGTATAGCTACCTAATGTTACACTTAATTCCTGTTCACTGTAATTACCGTTCTCATCGGATCTGGAGATCTTAACGGTTATCGTATCACCAGGATTCTTCTTCGCCAGAATGGATTTGATCTCACTCATTCCACTGATATCCTTGCCATCTACGGATGTGATGATATCACCGGAATGCAGACCAGCCTGTGCTGCCGGACCATTCTCTACAACACCGATCAGATATACACCCTCCGGCATATTAAAGGATGCTGCATCATAAGCACTTAAATCCTTACCCTGGATTCCCATGTAAGCACTGCCCTGTGCAATACCGGTTGTCTGCTTGCCATCAATAATGTCCTGAATGATTGGAAGTGCTTCTGAGATTGGAATTGCATATCCCATACCTTCTACATTGTTATTGTAGTTCGATGCCTTCGCTGAGTTGATACCGATTACCTGACCCTGAAGATTAAACAATGCACCGCCACTGTTTCCTTCATTAATCGCTGCATCTGTCTGGATCATATTGATCGTTGTATCATTAATGGTAATCTCTTTATTTAATGCACTGATATAACCGACTGTTAATGACTGTCCGTATCCAAGTGCGTTACCGATTGCCAGTGCCGGCTCACCTACACGAACGGTTGATGAATCACCAAGCTCTGCTACCTTAATGGCTGCCAATGTATCGGATGACAGATCGGACTTCTTTACCTCTACGACTGCCAGATCATTGCTGGAATCCGTTCCTACGATCGTTGCCGCTACATCTGTACCGTCATTTAATCCAACCATCAGAGACTCAGAACCTTCTACCACATGGTTATTGGTTGCGATCAGAAGCCGGTCATCATCTTCACCAATGATAATACCGGAACCTGCACCGGTTACGGTCTGTTCTGTAGAACCACCATAGAAGTAAGCATATGGATTCTGGTAAATAGCCTTACTGGTGATCGATACAATTGATGGCATCAGCGAATCTGTCAAATCCGCTACATCATAAATCTTACTGTCACCATTTACGGAAACGGTAATATTATCTGAGTTACCAATGTTTACGGTCGAAGTTCCGGTCTTGGTTCCGTCACTCTTCGTCTGCGTGTTATCTGCACTGCTCACAATGCCAAGCTTCTCGCCCAATGCATCCATTGCATAATGGGTGCCTGATTTTACTCCTGTAAATGCTGCACCTGCCAGCCCGCCAAATATCAGGCCGCTTGCTGCAATAATTCCTAACCTTTGAAAAAATTTCTTCATACTGATCATTCCTTTCTATTCCTTCAGGATCTTGATACATCCTGTGATTTATCTTTCTCTTTTCCTGAAACTGAGGTTATCATAAAAAGAAATTGTGTTAAAAATGTGTTGAAATTATTATTCTTTTGTGTATTAAATATTGTTATGACATAAATGGAGGTTTCAGAATATGTTTCGTGTATGGGGTAGAATCATTAAAAATAATCATCTGGTCCGTGACCATGTCGCATGTATTGATGCACCGGAAATGCGCCGTACCCAGAAGGTTTATGCTGCCCTGGATGAGCTCTGCTACACCTTTGATCTGTCAAAACCGATCTGGCTGAAATCCAATCAGGATGATTTCATCTGTCATGCCAGAACCCGCTTTACCAAAGACAACTTTATTGATTCCATTGATTTCGATTATCTGGACTTTTACGTCATCGAGGAAGATCAGTAGCCGAAGTATCCGATTCTGCATAAAATATCTTATCACAAATTTGCGGAGGTTATTCTATGCAGCCAATGTTGGAACTATACAATGTCGGTTACACCTACCACACCACCGCTGGAGAAACCAATGCTCTGGATAATATTTCCTTTCTTGTACATCCGGGGGAATTTATATCAATTGTTGGCCCTAGTGGTTGTGGAAAATCCACACTTTTAAATATAATTGCCGGTCTGATTCCCGCATCTGTCGGAGAGCTTCTGATACAGGGGACTCCCAGAAAAGACTACCGGGAGCCTATCGGCTATATGCTTCAGAAGGATCATCTGCTTGAATGGCGGACCATTTACCGCAATATTACACTTGGCCTGGAGATTCAGAAGAAATTAACTCCGGAGGCCAGATCGGCGATTGATGAAATGCTGAAAAACTATGGTCTTTATGATTTCCGAAATTCTTATCCGCGACAGCTTTCCGGCGGCATGCGGCAACGGGCTGCCCTGATCCGTACTCTGGCCCTCTCTCCGAAGCTCCTGCTGCTTGATGAACCGTTCAGTGCACTGGACTCTCAGACCCGTCTGAACGTTGCGGATGATATCGGCTCCATTTTAAAGGAACAGCAGATTACCACCATTCTGGTTACCCATGACCTGTCGGAGGCAATCAGCATGGCTGACCGTGTCATTGTTCTCTCTGCCCGGCCCGGCACCATCAAGGCGGAGTATCCGATCGAACTATCCGTTGAGAACCGAACCCCACGCAGCTCCAGAAACGCCCCGGAATTCCGGGAATATTTTAATTCTATATGGAAGGAGGTAGACCATGGACAAATATAGAAATGTTTCTCCGGAACAGGCTGCTTTTCTCCGGAAACAGCGGAATGACCGCCTGCAGATCCGCACGATCCAGTGGATGCTATTCGCGGTTTTTCTGATTTCCTGGGAACTGGCCTCTGATTTTGGATGCATTAATTCCTTTATCTTCTGCAGTCCTTCCATCATCGGAAGCTGTTTTATCCAGATGCTCCGGGACGGTATGCTATTCCAGCATATCGGAATCACCCTGCTGGAAACCATCATCAGCTTCTGCATCGTTATTTTAGTCAGTATCCTGATTGCCATCGCCCTTTGGTGGAATCCGAAATTATCCAAGATCGTAGAGCCGTATATGGTTATCCTAAACAGCCTTCCAAAATCCGCTCTGGCTCCGATCCTGATCGTCTGGCTGGGTGCTAACTATAAAACAATTATTGTATGTGCCATCTCCGTGGCGATCTTCGGCAGTATCCTGAACATCTACACCGGGTTCATTACCGTTGAACCGGATAAACTGAAGCTGATCCAGACACTTGGCGGAAACCGGATGGACTGTCTCCGACTGGTGGTCATCCCGGCCAGCCTGGAAAATATCCTGAGTATTATGAAAGTCAATATCGGCCTGTGTCTGGTCGGAGTCATCATCGGAGAATTTCTGGCAGCAAGAGCAGGACTTGGGTACCTGATCATTTATGGGAGTCAGGTATTTAAAATGGACTGGGTACTCCTCGGTATCATTCTGCTATGCGTAATCGCCATGATCTTATATCTGGTTCTGCAAAAAATAGAGAAAAAGTTTCAATCATTCACATAAATAGGTGTATGCCAGCTTACACAGACTCCGATAATCCTCACAGGCTGCCAGCTCTCTGGCAGAATGCATTGCCAGCATCGGAATGCCGACATCTGCTCCCAGTACCGGGAGGTATGAAGCTGCGATTGGTCCCAGTGTCTGCCCTCCCGGCATCCCGGAACGGTTCACCTGCTGCTGGTACGGAATCTGTCCGATCCTGCACAATTCCTTAACAACTGCAGACGCTTCACTGTCTGATAAATACCGCTGGCTGGCACTGGTCTTAATAACAACACCCTTTCCCAGCAATACCTGATTGGTCGGATCACTTTTCTCCGGATAATTCGGATGGTGTCCCTGCGCTCCATCCATCGATAACAGAAAGCTTTTCGCCATAATCTCCCGCCAGTCATCCGGAGCTATCTGCAGGGCTTCTCCCAGCTGATTCAGAAGCTGTGCCAGAAGCACAGAGTCTGCCCCCTGCTTAGACCGGCTTCCAATCTCTTCATTATCATACATGGCAGCGACTGCAATGGTCGCATGCCGGTTCCCGTTCATCCGCTCCATGGCTTCTACCAGCGCAGACACGGATGCCAGATTATCGATTCTTGGGGCACACAAAAACTCTTCCTGCAAGCCAACGATTTCCGGTTCATCCGGATTATACAGATACAAGTCAAAATCCAGTACCTCCTCCCGACAGATATCAAACTCCCGGTTCAGATACGTATACAGGAAATCCGCCTCCTCGCCCAGCCCAAAGATCGGGATCATCTCCTGCTGGACATTGATCTCCGGCTTATCACTGCCCCGGCTCAGATGCGGTGCAAGTGATGGGATCACACATATCGGCTGTGTCGAATGAATCAGCCTCGTTCTCGGATGAAATGCATCTGTCCCACGCAGGATTACCTTTCCCGCAATTCCAAGCGGACGGTCAAACCAGGTCGTCTTTAGCATTCCGCCATATGGTTCTACATTCCCGCGGATATAATAGCTGCCCGGCATTTCCGAATTCGCCTTCAGCTTCAAACACGGAGAATCCGTATGTGCAACTGCGAGCCTTAAATCCGGTTTCTCCTCCCAGGTACCCACACTGATCGCGATCAGCATGGATGAAAACGGAGAGATCATATAGCAGCCTCCCTGTTCCACCTGGAGTCGCTTGCCGTATTCCAGCTCTGTGAATCCGGCCGCCTGTAACCGCTCCCGGCTATATTTTACAACATGAAATGCACTTTTTCCTTCTTTGATTATTTTCTTGAATACTTCCATTTCTGCACCTTCTTTTCTATATCTTCCAGCTCCAGCATTACCCGCTTTGCATCAAAATCCGATAACCCTTCCCGGCTGTAATTCGCTCGTTCCAGCATATCTGCCAGCATATCAGCATCCCATTTCCAGTCCTGCATATGCTCTGCCATATAGGCCAACTGCCTGCGGTAGGTCGGACACTCAGCATATGCCGGATCCTTCTTCCTCATTTTACCACTGATCACCGCATAATATGCCACTATATTTTCATTCAGATCCGGTGTATGCCAGGTCTGATACCGCTTCCATGCTACATAGCCCTTTCTGCCTGCGGAATATAATCCAAGGGCTGCCAGCACTGCCAGTAATGCGATCCAGATCCCCCGGATATCATCCAGATTCCAGTCCATGGTATCAATGCCAAATCCATTACCACCATTGGCATCATTCCCGGTACCGTCTCCGCCGAACACATCCCAGAAGCTGTCCTGTGCTTCCTCCGGCTCTACAGCCGCTGTAGTAACCTCTTCCTCTACCCAGCCAAAGGAGTCGGAAAATACCTCTACCCACGCATGCGCTCTGGCATCTGTCACTTCTACATCAACCACACCGGTCTTTCCCAGTAAAGATTCTCCCTGATAAAAATCCTCATACCGGTACTCCTCATTTAATTCACCGTTTATGATATCATCATAGGTGATCACATAGCCCTCTATATAACGGGCAGGAATCCCATTATACCGATATATCATCGTTGCCGCAGATGCAAAATGTGCACAATAACCCTTCTTTTGCTGTAAAAACCAGGTGATAAAATCCTGATTACGCGGCGTCATACCCGGTCTAGTCGTGTATTGAAATTCATTTGTGAAATAGTCCTTTACCTTCTGAACAATTATCTCCGGACTGTCCGTATCCGTAATCCCGGCCTCCCGACTGGCGGTCTTCACCGCATCATAACAGGCATCCGGAACCTCCAGATACATCTCCTCTGCCTGTGTATGCAGATTCTGCAGATTTTCTTTTGTCGTTTCATCCATTCCGTCCAGACGTGTCTCATCCCACACATCTGTATCCAGTAACGGATAATACTCATATAATGCCGTATTATTCAGTGGCAGTGTCCCGGTCAGAATATCCCCATTCTCATACAACAGATCCTCATTGCCCCATCGGATATCCCCTGTACTCCCGGATACCTCACCTGCGATCCCGGTTGTGTCGGAATCCTGCTCCGGTACATAATACGGCGCATATGCATAGGGATACATGCCTGTCATGGCCGCTCCCTGATTCCGGATCTTCATGTATCCTCTTCCGCCAAGAGATCCATCCGCATATGCCGCCTGTAGCTGCTCTGCCTCCAGATCTGTCCCGAACTGCTCCGTTTCACTGCCAAAGCTATGGCTCATATATCCTCTGATTTCCTCTGCTGACGGCTCCAGCTGTGAGGAAAGTAAACGTGCGGAAGCAATCGTATCCCATTTGGAATCTTCCGAGATATAATCCGTACCGGTAAACGCTTTCAAATATACCGGATCATAACTATATGGCGTAAATGTCACGACCAGATCGGTCTGATAATCCGGCATGACCGAACTGACACCGCCCAGCTGTCCGCCACTGATACCACCGGTTGCCGCATAGCGGTTAAAGAATGAGAATCCCCGGCTGGACATCTCCTGCAGCATCGTTTCCGATTCTTCTTTATACGGATTCTGCCTGTAACGGGTCTGGAAGGTAGATTTATTACCTACAGCCGCCGTAATTCCATATAAAAGCAGGACCACCACCAGGCAGGCCGCAATCCCCTGCAGCATGGTCTTGGCATCCTGCATATACCAGATCCGCAGCTTTTTTCCTTTTCGATCCTTCCATTTATAATCCCGGTGCTTGCGGTCCATTCCATAGGCACCACTGCTCCGGATCGCCCATACCGATACATAGCCGACGATAACCAGTATCATATATACGGCATCCGCTTCCACCCGGAAATACAGCGGTACCAGCCAGAGTCCGCCGGTCAGCAGAAGCAGCAGCCACACATTCATCGTCCGGGATACGATCACATTCGCTACGATCATCATTACCGTACCGATAAAGATTACAACAATCGACACGGCCATTGCCTCATTCACATCTGCGATCTCATAATACTGCATACCGGGCAGATCAAAATAATCCTCGACCGTTTTCAGTATCCGGTTTATGATCAGATAATATCCGCTGTTAATATACGTCTGAAATCCCCGCACCAGAAACAGAAACAGGATAAAGAATGCAATATATGCAACATCCATGATCCAGCCGCGATAATAGATCGTGGTGAAAAAGAAGGCCGCGCCCGCCAGGATCAGTGCCGCAAACAGCACATTATACTGCAGATCAAAGCTGCTTAAGAAGCATCCGAGACTGCCGAATACCACACTGAATACCAGCAGACTTTTCACCATACAGTTCTTCAGCCAGCTGCTGGCTTCCATCTGAAGCGGCTGCTTTAAAACCACGCCATCCGATATGGTTATTTCCGTATTCTTTTTTTTCTTACGAAATAGTCCCATAATATACTCCTGTATTTTCTCCATATTCCGTCAGAGCCTCGCCGTTGCCGTAGCTCCGGTTGCCGACCCACAGAAACTGTGCTTCCTCTCCATAGATTCGCTGATACATTTCTCTTCCGAGTGTCTGCTCCTCATACAGCTCCTCATAGTAAATCCGCCGGAACCCTTCCTCCAGCTGTTCTCTGTAATCCACCTTCCAGGAGACCAACTCCTGATTTTTTGCACTCCACCAGACCATCGAAAACGGCACCTGGTTTCTCAGCATCTCATCTGCAATGCCTGCCGTGCAATCCAGTACCTCCTCCATCTGCCCCAGCTCATTATCGTGAAGCTCTACCAGCAGAAATAGCTGTCTGGATGACAGGCTGACCCGTTCCTTCACCATGAGTACATCCTTTTTCATGGACAGCTTCCAGTGAATATTCTGCATTTTATCTCCCGGCTGATACTCCCGGATATCCTGTACCTCCGAGAAGTCAGAGCCCTTCCGTGTTCCTTCTTCCACCTCGGTCATGCCTTCCATATAGCCATTTAACTCTTCCTCCATACTCTCTGCTGCCTTCGGGAGAACCGAAACCGCATATGTTTCGGAAACCGGGCCGGAAAATGCTGTCAGTCCCAGAAAATCTGCCACCTGTATCTTCTGTACCTGAAACTCGATTCGTCCGCACTTTGATACGGTAACCGGATACGTTACCGTCTGCCCCTTTCCTGCACGAAGCGGCACCTTCAGCTCATGCGTCCTGGCTGTTCCGTAAAATGCATTCTTCACCTGTATAAATGCTGTACAGTTCATCACTCCAAGCCAGGCGGGATTCTTTAAATGCAGCTTCACCTGGAACGTCTCTCCCTTCTCCATGCTTTCATAAGGGCCTTCCCATTCCGCCGTCAGGCCGGATGCCACCCATCTGGCACCAAGGATACTGACTACCGGCAGGAATACCATAACCACCATAATTGCCAGATTCAGAAAGCTGTGGAAAAACCAGAGCAGGGTCAGATTTGCCAGAAACAAAATCAGATATCCAATTATACGAATGATCCGTTTTACCATAACTATTATCCTGCGTCTTTCATTTTTAATCAGGTTCTCGGTGCTTCCACACTGTCAAATATCTTTTTCAGCACGGCTGCCTGATCCATCCCCGCAGCTCTTGCCTGTGTGCTCAGCTTAATTCGATGTCCCAGCGTATCCAGGAATATCTCCTCCACATCCTCCGGTGATACGAAATCCCGGTGGTTCATAAATGCAGTTGCTTTGGCCATCCGCAGCAATGCGATACTTCCTCTCGGGCTGGCTCCCAGGGAGATAAACTGACTCTCACGCGTTTTCTCTACCAGGGTTGTAATATATCCATAAATCATTTCATGCACATACAGTTCATTGACCTGTCTCTGCAGATCCGCAAACTCCTCCTGCGAAATTACCGCTTTCACATGGGAAAGTGGCTTCGCCGCATTCCCCTTCAGAATCTCAACCGCATCCTCATGCGACGGATATCCCATAGACAGACATACCATAAAACGATCCAGCTGTGATTCCGGAAGCATCTGGGTTCCTGCAGAGCCTAACGGATTCTCTGTCGCAATAACCGTAAACGGAGTCGGAAGCTTCCTGGTCACTCCATCCACCGTCACATTTCCTTCCTCCATAACCTCCAGCAGTGCGGACTGTGTCTTCGGCGAGGTCCGGTTGATCTCATCTGCCAGAAACAGATTACAGAACACGGAACCCGGCTTATATTCGAACTCCTTTGTCTGGGAATTATACATGGAAAATCCCAGAATATCACTCGGCAGTACATCCGGTGTAAACTGTGTCCGCTTATAATCCATCGACATGGATTTCGCAATTGTCATAGCCAGCGTTGTCTTGCCGACACCCGGAATATCCTCCAGCAGAATGTGTCCCTCTGCCAGCATCGCTGCCAGTACCTTCCGCACGACTACTTCCTTTCCTTTTACTACCTGATTGATTTCAATTAATACTTCATCTATCTTACTCAAGCTTCTTCTCCTTTCGTTTCTTCCACCTATAAACAGGGTAGCATTTTTTTGTAATTTATGCTACCCTGTTTACAGATTATTGTAATCATATTAAATCATTATCATGGCAGAAACCATGGAAGAAAGGAGTCTCATTATGCTGGCGGCAACAACACCGGATATCAAAACCTTTATGAATCATTTCCTGACCGGAACAGAGTTTGACCGGTTCCTGCTATGTGAAGCCACGATCATGACCGGCTCTACCTATATCATCGATGGCCATATCAACAAGGATTTCTACGACAGTGATGACGAACATCTGGCCGCAGACCGCATCTATCAGTATTGGGAAGAATGCCGTCCGATCGCTTTCCAGATGATCAAGGGCTCCCGGACACCCCTTGCCATGAAGATTGTTCTGATGCTGGCTCCCTATAATGTAGAACGCTTCCTTGAAAAGTACAATCTGCCGTTCTCCGGTGATCAGATCTCCGGTCTCTATCTGAATCTCCGGTATGAGCATCAGGTGCTTACTATTTCATCCGGTACCGCCCTGACTGTTTTTACTCTTGATAAGTCTGTGGAACGGATGTGGGAAGAAATGCTGATCAAATTCTTTGAGCAGCAAGGTATTGCTTTAATTCACGAAAAATAAACCATTCTCCGGTTATTCCTCCCACAGCTTCATATCCTTATACGCTATCAGTAACGAAACACCCGTGATCAGAAGGGCTAACAACAGGGATATCCCGATTCCCATCCATGGCACCTGATATTCCACTCCAAAATAAAAATCCCCGTCTTTTACCTCCTGTGCAAAGAGTGTCAGCAGAAATCCAATTCCAAGTCCGGTTATGATCCCTATCACACTGCCGATTATGGCCGCAAGACCGCCCTCCAATCCAAGCATTTTCCAGATCTGTCTCCGGCTCATTCCGACTGCATTCAGAATATTCAGTTCCTGTCTTCTCTGCGTGATATTGGAGCTTAGTGTACTGAAGATATTCACCGCTCCTATGCCTGCAATTACCATCGCCAGAAGTATGATCAGCTTCTGATATCCTTCCATCAGAAGAATCGTCTGCTGGGTTCCGTCATCCTCTAATTTGCAATCCCGATGTGACCTCAGAAAATCCATGATTTCCACGTTATTATAAGCATGACTGTATTTCACCCGGATCTCCCGCAGACCGGTTCCGTTTGCATTGCCCTCTCCATATAGTTTCTGATAAGCTTCCCGCAGCATTATCACCTCTGTACTACAGCCGTCCGGTCCGGAATAGTAATCCAGAACTCCAACAACCGGACATACCGCATAATTGGTTTCTGCCAGCTTCTCCTGTACCTCCCGCTGCCAGTCCGTATCTATCTGCCTTCGACTGACAGACAGTGGTGTCTGCGGAATCAGCACCGCATCTCCCGCATGCACATCCTGCAAAGAAGGATCCAGACTTTTTATTTCCGCCGTCTTTCCTTCTACAATGATCCGTGAGCGGGTATTC
Source organism: uncultured Clostridium sp. (assembly GCA_902464345.1). GTDB lineage: Bacteria > Bacillota > Clostridia > Lachnospirales > Lachnospiraceae > CAG-632. The sequence goes on along the minus strand of CABQJA010000038.1, from coordinate 2,595 downwards.
CGACAAATAAGTACTCCGCCCTTTCGCAGCGCCTCCATATCCAGACTTCCCTCCAGCAGTAACGGTTCCAATGCCTGCAGCTCTTCCTCCTCGATTCCGTGCAGAAAGTTAAAATCCGTAGTCTCCTTCGATACCGTTTCCGCTCCGGAGGCTCCATATACCTCTGTCAAAATACCGAATACCGGGTACGCATCCGTAATACTGTCCAATGTCTCCAGCTCTTCTGTCAGCTGCATAATCTTTTCATTCGAAAGACCTTCCGTGCTGAAAAATGAAGCCGTTCCGCTGTATGTATCCTTCAGATCATCCGCATCCAGCACATACTTCATGATCTCAACCATGCTGAAGCTGATTATAATTCCTACCACACTGACTGTGATCCCCACTACCGCGGCTATGAACTTTCCTTTATTTCTGAGTACATTCTTATATGCGTACTCCCCTTCTACCCCGAAAATCTTTCTGAAAAACCGTCCATCCCGCTTCCGGAATTTCTCCTTCCGGATATTGGCATGTCCCTGAACCGCACTGACCGGAGCCATTGCTCCGATCTGCCTTGCCGGCTCGATCAGAGAGAAGAATACGGCACCGGATGCAAACAGCAAGGTTGCCAATGTGATCCAGATATTAAATTTAATACCAAACACATCATATATATCCATGTCATATAACATTCGCTTGATCGGCGGCCAGTATCGTCCGACCTCGATCGCCAGTACGGTCAATCCGATTCCGAGGCCATATCCCACAATCACCTCGAACAGCCCCTCTTTCATCAGAATCATTCGAAGCCGGTGCTGACTGGTTCCCATACAACGCAGGATACCATAATCCCTTGTCCGCTCTGCCACGGATGTTACAAATGAATTTCTTATAATGATCACACCGATCCAGAACAGAATCGCAAATGCCATAACAAACAGAATATATTCCAGATCTGTATGTGCAAAATCTCCCTCTGTTGCAGTTTTGGCCCCTGCCATGAGTGAATAAACTCCGGTCTCAGCCATCAGCTGCTCCATTGTCACATGGTTCTTTAGTCTTATGTAAACCGTCAAATAGGAATATCCGGCTTCCGGATTCAGCCGGCTGTATACAGGATAGGTATACGGTGCCCTCTGAATTTCTCCAAATGTCTCCCTTCTGTCATAAATCCCGACAACCGTATAAGAAACCGCTGCCGTTTTCCGGGTGATCACATCATCCAGAGAATAGTCCGCTCCATCCTCCTTTTCCTTCGCCCATAGATATCGGTATGCCAGAATACTGTCATCACTGATTTTTTTCGTACCGTCCCAGTACTCTGTATGGAAGATTGGAATCTCATCTCCCACCTTATAATCCATATATTCTGCGGTATCCTTATATATAATGATTTCCCGGTCATTCTGCGGATAAGCACCTTCCAGAAGCCGGAACTTTAAGATATCTTTATCATAGCTGTTCAGATATAACACCCGGCATTCCTGTTCCCATGCATTCAATACATCAACCTGTTCCAGCATATACCGCTCATATTCCGGATAACCGACTACCATGTCCCGTATGGACTCTGACTTCCTCAATGCTCTGTATTCTTCCGGTGTTATATCCTCACCATAACAGTCAACATCCCCATAGCTCTGAATATCCGCCTGATTTTTTGCATGCCGCAGCGATACATAAATCGTTCCGGATCCAAAAAACAGGAACACAGCCAGCATGACTCCGAGAATCGTAAAAATGGTCCGTTTCTTATATGCCTTCATATATTTCCAAGTCAGATCATCGAATCTGCGAAAATGTTTCATTCCTTCTCCCCCTGTTCATCCCTCTGTTTTATCGCACCTTCATTACTCAAGCCCGCTGCCGTTCACCAAACGTAAGCAGGCTTCCCGTAACGCCTCTATCCCAGCTCCAACGTACTCTCATTGGCCTCATCCGATAGAATCCTGCCATCCTGGATCGAAATAATGCGATTACACATTTTCGCCAGATTCATATCATGTGTTACCATCACCAGTGTCTGCCGGTATTTCTTCACCGAACGGATCAGAATCTCCATAATCGCCATTGCCTGTGCATGATCCAGATTACCGGTCGGTTCGTCTGCCAGTATGATCCTCGGATGGTTCGCCAGTGCCCGCCCGATCGCAACGCGCTGCTGTTGTCCGCCGGATAACTGATTCGGCAGATGATCTCTCCACTTTGTTAAATTTAACATCTCCATTAATTCTTCAATATAAGCCGGATCCGGCTTCTTACGATCTAATAGAATCGGACTGATAATATTCTCTTCTGCCGTCAGAATCGGCACCAGATTATAGCTCTGAAATACAAATCCGATCTTTCTGCGTCGGATAGACGATCTTCCCTCATCATCCAGACTGTATATATTTTCCCCATCAATCCATACTTCTCCTGACGTCGGTTCACCGACACCTCCCAGAAGGTGCAGCAGTGTCGATTTTCCGGATCCGGAGGTACCTGTAATCGCAACGATCTCACGCTTATCTATCCGAAGATCCATATGATCCACCGCATAAATCTGCGAATCTCCTTTTCCGTACTCCTTCGTCAGATACTGAATCCGGTGAGTGATCACCGTTGTTTTCC
>CABQJA010000037.1 GCA_902464345.1 uncultured Clostridium sp. | reverse complement strand
GACACAGGATTATTGTATGATGTATTACTGCATGCAGCGACATTGGTGGCTATCTGCTTTGTATACTGGAAAGATATTAAGGAACTGTTCGTCAATGGCTGCTGTATGGTAGGACTATGGATCTGCAACGCAGGAATCTGGATCGCAAATCTATTCCGGAAGAAGGAAGAAAAACATGCATATCGGCCGGTGATCACCAGTACATATCGCAGATTCGTGCTTATGATCATTATCAGTACGATACCGACCGGAATTATGGGCGTCCTATTGGAAAAGATTATTGGTTCGGCTTCGGATTATCTGATCCTGCCGGGTATCTGCCTGATCCTGACCGCAATCATTCTGTTTATGGCAGATCATATTAAAATTGGAAAAAAGACAGAAGAAACAGCAAGCTATAAAGATGCAGTTATTCTTGGACTGGCACAGGGCGTTGCAACGCTGCCGGGTTTATCCCGGTCCGGTACCACGATTACAGCCTGCCTGATCCGGGGCTTTAATCGGGAGTTCGCAGTCAAGTATTCCTTTATTATGTCTATACCGGCTATTCTCGGGGCTATGGTGTTACAGCTGAAGGATTTTACGACAGCAGAGTTTTCGGGTGGTCTGATCTGGAACTATCTGGCAGGAATGATCGTTGCCGGAGTTGTAGGCTATTTATGTATTAAGGCAATGTTGTTAGTAGTAAAGAAGAATAAATTTACCGTATTTTCCATCTACTGTCTGATTGTAGGTGTTGCATCCGTTGTCTGCTACTTTGTATTGTAGGAATGGGAAATTACGAACAGATAATGAAGACTGAACAGTCAGAATATAAGAAATAGGAGTGAACCGAATGGCCCAGAAGAAAGGCACTGGAAAATCACAAACAAATACAGGAAGCAGTCGGAGCAGAACGACTACCGGCAGTGCGAAGCAGAGAACAAAGGCAACAGGAGCAAGATCATCGACGCAGGCCAAACAGGCACCGGCAAAGAAAGAAGATGGATTTCATCTGGAAATTGTCCTGATCGTAGCCTGTGCAGTGGCAATATTTCTGGAAGTCAGTAACTTTGGACTTTGCGGAACCGTCGGAAATGCAATCAGCGGATTTTTCTTTGGTGTGTTTGGATGTATACAATACATATTACCGATTCTCCTGTTCGTGGGAATGGCGTTTCTGTTTGCAAACGGATTCTCCACACAGGCAATCAAGAAAACCGTGTATGCCGGAGTGGTATGTCTGGATATATCCATGCTGGCACAGCTGATCGTCGGGATTCCGGATGGAACAAAAGCGGGAGATTTATACCTTACCGCATTTGCAGAGAAGTCCGGAGGCGGATTTATCGGCGGAGGTCTGGCACTGCTGTTAAAGAATGGAATCGGAGTTGTAGGCAGTTATCTGGTATTGATCGTGATCATTCTGATCATGCTTATTCTGATGACAGAGAAATCCTTTATTCGCCTGCTGCAAAAGGGCGGAGTCCGTATGAAAGAAGGCTTTGAGGATGCGAAGGAACGCGGCCAGGAGTATCAGGAGAAGCGTCAGGCTGATCGCATGACGCTGGATGAGGCCAGAGCAGTCAAACAGGCAGAACGGGAAGCGAAAGAGCTTGCCGCAAAAGAAAAGCGAAAGAACGAGATTGAATTACGACGTGCGGAAAAAGAAAAGAAAAAGGCAAAAGCACAGTTAGAAAAAGAGGCTGCTGCCAGAGAGCCGGAATATGACCGGTTTAACCGGAAGATTGATAAGAAACTGTTTCGGAATCTGACCGTATTACCGACGGACGGCGAACAGGGAACTCTTGAGCATGAGGAGTTCAAGCGGGAGGATCCGTTAAAGCAGGAAGAGATTCACGAGATTACCATGACCTATGAGGAAGAGACCGAGGAACCGGCGGCAACCGGAGAAATTCCGGGTGGAATCCATGAGATTACCATGCAGACGGAGGAAGAAGCACAGGTAGCAGTGACGCCTTTAGAACCGGAGGAGGAAAAGCCTGCACCGGTAAGAAGAAGGACATCGAAGCCGAAACCGATAGAAGCAAAGCCGGTTGAATTGAAGGCAGCAGAGCGGGAGCTGACAGAACCGGGGCAAACGGAATCTGAGACGAAAACAGAAATGACCTCGACGAAACCTGCAGGAACAGACACTGGTTCAGGTAACGCATCTGTTACAAAAAACGGATATCAGCGGCCACCGCTTGATCTTCTGACCAGAGGAAAAGGTTCAAAGAAAAATAACGATGCGCATATTCAGGAAACCATTGACCGGCTGCAAAGTACGCTGGATAGCTTTGGAGTCCGTGCAAGGGTAACGGATTACAGCTGTGGTCCCGCAGTAACCCGATTTGAACTGCAGCCGGAACAGGGTGTAAAGGTCAGCAAGATTGTCGGGCTGGCAGATGATATAAAGCTCAATCTTGCGGCAGCGGATATTCGAATTGAAGCACCGATCCCCGGAAAGGCGGCAATCGGAATTGAGATTCCGAATAAGGAGAATTCGGCCGTTATGCTGCGTGATCTTCTGGAAACAGATACATTCCAGAAATTCCCATCCGATATAGGGTTTGCAGTCGGTAAAGATATCAGTGGACAGACGGTGGTAGCGGATATTGCGAAAATGCCGCATCTGTTGATCGCCGGAGCTACCGGTTCCGGTAAATCAGTCTGTATCAATACGATCATTATGAGTATCCTTTATAAGGCAAATCCGGAGGATGTGAAGCTGATCATGATTGATCCGAAGGTGGTAGAGCTGACCGCATATAATGGTATTCCACATCTGATGATTCCGGTTGTGACCGATCCGAAGAAGGCGGCCGGTGCATTGAACTGGGCAGTAATCGAAATGACCAAACGTTATCAGCTGTTTGCAGAATACAATGTACGGAACCTGAAGGGATATAACAAGAAGGTTGAAGAGGTACAGGCTCAGGTAAATAAAGAAGAAAGTGAAATAAAGAAACTGCCACAGATCGTGGTAATTGTGGATGAGCTGGCGGATTTGATGATGGTTGCACACGGAGATGTAGAGGATGCAATCGTGAGACTGTCGCAGTTGGCCAGAGCGGCCGGTATCCATCTGGTTATCGCAACACAGCGGCCATCGGTAGATGTCATTACCGGATTGATCAAGGCGAATGTGCCATCCAGAATTGCATTTGCAGTATCCTCTCTGGTCGATTCCAGAACCATTCTGGACATGTCCGGAGCAGAGAAGCTGCTCGGAAAAGGTGACATGCTGTTTTATCCGACCGGGTATCCGAAGCCGGTGCGGGTACAGGGAGCCTTTGTATCGGATGAAGAGGTTAGTAAAGTGGTAGACTTCTTGAAGGAGCAGAGCAGTGAGGTAACCTATGATCCGGAAATCACCAGTCAGATAGAAAACAGTGCGGCCGCATCATCGAGCGCGGCATCCGCATCCGGAACCCAGTCGGATAATTCCGGCCGGGATGAATATTTCAAGCAGGCGGCGGAGCTGATCATTGAGAGCGAAAAGGCATCAATCGGTATGTTGCAGCGGAAGTTCAAGGTCGGCTTTAACCGGGCGGCAAGGATTATGGATCAGCTGGCGGAAGCCGGTGTAGTCGGACCGGATGAGGGCACAAAGCCACGAACCATACTGATGTCGAAAGAGCAGTTTGAGGAATGGGTGGAAGAGTATTACTAGAGGACAAAGCGGCCGTGGGGTTGACAATAGCCGGGGAATTCGGTAGGATGGCTAGTGGTAACCTGATGAGTAGGGTCAGAAAGGATTTAAGATGAAAACAGATATTGAGATTGCACAGGAAGCAGAATTAAACAGAATTGAGGAGATCGCAGGAAAGCTGGATATTCAGCCGGACGATCTGGAATTATATGGAAAATACAAGGCAAAATTAAGTGATGAGCTGATGAATCGGATCGAGAAGAATCCGGACGGTAAGCTGATACTGGTAACAGCAATTAATCCGACACCTGCCGGAGAAGGTAAGACCACCGTTACCGTTGGACTGGGACAGGCTTTTGGTCGTCTGAATAAGAAGGCGGTGATCGCACTTCGGGAACCATCCCTTGGTCCATGCTTTGGAATTAAGGGCGGAGCTGCCGGTGGCGGATTCTCACAGGTAGTACCGATGGAGGATCTGAATCTTCATTTCACCGGAGATTTTCATGCCATTACATCAGCGAATAATCTGCTGGCAGCGATGCTGGACAATCATCTACAGCAGGGAAATGAGCTTGGAATCGATCCGAAGCAGATCGTATGGAAGCGCTGCCTGGATATGAATGACCGGGCATTGAGAAATATCGTTGTCGGTATGGGCGGCAAGATGGACGGAGTTGTCAGACAGGATGGCTTTGTCATTACAGTAGCATCTGAGATTATGGCAATCTTATGTCTTGCAAATGACCTGCAGGATCTGGAGCAACGTCTGGGACGTATTATTGTAGCTTATAAGTATACAGGAGAACCGGTAACCGCAGCAGATCTTCATGCAGTAGGAGCCATGACAGCTCTTTTAAAGGATGCGATCAAGCCGAATCTGATCCAGACCTTAGAGCATACACCTGCGATCGTTCATGGTGGCCCGTTTGCGAATATTGCACATGGATGCAACAGTGTCCGTGCGACAAAGACCGCATTGAAATTAGCGGATTATGTCATTACGGAAGCCGGTTTTGGCGCAGATCTCGGTGCAGAGAAGTTTATGGATATTAAGTGCAGACAGGCAGGATTAAAGCCGGATGCTGTCGTTCTGGTAGCAACTGTGCGTGCATTGAAATACAACGGCGGTGTCGCAAAGGATGAATTAAGTCAGGAAAATATCGATGCCTTAAGCAAGGGAATTGTAAACCTGGAGAAGCACATTGAGAATCTGAAGAAGTTCGGAGTACCGATCGTGGTTACCCTGAACCGGTTTGTAACAGATACAGAAGCAGAGCTTACCTTTGTACAGAATTTCTGTGAAGAACGGGATTGTAATTTCGCACTGGCAGAAGTATGGGAAAAGGGCGGAGGAGGCGGTCTTGCACTTGCGGAGGCAGTTCTTCATACGCTGGAGACCAAGGAGAGCCACTATGCACCGCTTTATGATACAGAATTATCAATCGAAGAGAAGATAGAGACAATCGCAAAGGAGATCTACGGAGCAGGCAGTGTTACGTATTCACCGGCAGCAAAGAAGGCAATTGCACGCCTGACGGCACTGGGATATGATAAGCTCCCGATCTGTATGGCAAAGAATCAGTATTCGCTTTCTGATGATCCGAAGAAATTAGGCAGACCGAGCGGATTTGAAATAACGATCCGGGAGGTATATGTCAGTGCAGGTGCCGGATTTATTGTAGCGATCACCGGTACGATCATGACCATGCCGGGACTCCCGAAGCATCCGGCGGCAGAGCGGATTTATGTAGATGAGACAGGAAAAACAGTTGGCCTATTCTAAGCAGGCAAGAGGAATCAGGAGGACATAAATGGCAGCAATTATTGATGGAAAACAGATCAGCAAACAGATCAAGGATGAATTGAAGGAGCAGGTAGCAGCCTACAGGGCGCAGGGCACCGAAATCGCACTGGCGGTGATTCAGGTGGGAAATGATCCGGCCTCGACAGTCTATGTGGGGAACAAGAAGAAAGCATGTGAATACATCGGAATCCAGTCGGTATCCTATGAGCTTCCGGAGGAAACCACCGAGGAAGAGCTGCTTGCAATTATTGATAAATTAAACCATGATGATTCCATTTATGGCATTCTGGTGCAGTTACCGGTTCCGAAGCATATCAATGAGAATCATATTATTCGGGCAATTGATCCGAAAAAGGATGTGGATGGATTCCATCCGCAGAGTGTAGGTGCATTGAGCATCGGACAGGCAGGCTTTGTGTCCTGTACACCGGCCGGTATCATCCAGCTGTTAAAAAGATCCGGGATTGCAATCGAAGGAAAAGAGTGCGTAGTACTCGGCAGAAGTAATATCGTAGGAAAACCGATGGCAATGCTGTTATTGCGTGAGAACGGAACCGTCACGGTATGTCATTCCAGAACCAGGGATCTGAAGGAAGTGACCAGACGGGCAGATATTCTGGTGGTTGCGATCGGCAGACCGAAGATGATAGATGCATCCTATGTAAAGGAGGGTGCCGTAGTCATTGATGTCGGCATTCACCGGGATGAGAATAACAAGCTTTGCGGAGATGTGGATTATGCATCGGTAGAACCGGTCGCAAGTGCGATCACACCGGTACCGGGCGGCGTTGGCCCGATGACCATAGCGATGCTGATGCATAACTGTGTAGAGGCAGTGGAAATCCGGAAAGCATAGCAAGAGGAACAGGGATGAATATATTATTTGTATCGCTGGGCTGTGATAAGAATCTGGTAGACAGTGAGGTCATGCTCAGCTTACTGAAAACACATGGGTATAATATTACAAATGAAGAAAAAGAAGCGGATGTTGCGGTTGTAAACACCTGTTGCTTTATCCATGATGCGAAAGAAGAAAGTATCACAACGATCCTGGAGCTGGCAGAGTTAAAAAAGACAGCCCGCTTAAAGGCGTTGATCGTAACAGGCTGTCTGGCACAGCGGTATCAGGCGGAGATTCAGGCAGAGATTCCGGAGGTCGATGCGATCATGGGATCGACCAATATTGATGACATTGTTACGGTGGTACAGCAGGCAACGGCTGGAAAGCATCTGATCTGCTGTAAGGATGTGGAGTATCTGCCGACCAATCTGACAGACCGCGTGGTAACGACCGGTAATGCAATGGCATATTTAAAGATTGCGGAGGGCTGCAATAAACGTTGTACGTATTGTATTATTCCGTATTTACGTGGTAATTACAGAAGCATTCCGATGGATGAGGTGCTGATGACGGCGAAGAAGCTGGCGGATGCCGGCTATAAAGAGCTGGTTTTGGTGGCACAGGAGACAACTGTCTACGGACAGGACTTATATGGCGGCAAGAAGCTGCCGGAGCTGTTGAACCGGTTGAGCGAGCTGGAAGGCATCCAGTGGATCCGGTTATTATATTGCTATCCGGAGGAGATTACGGACGAGCTGATTCAGACTATGGCGGAAAATCCGAAAGTATGTCATTATATCGATATGCCGATCCAGCATTCGGAGGATGCCATCTTGAGAGCCATGGGACGCAGAACGAATCAGGCACAGATCCGGGATGTGGTTTCCAGATTGCGGAAGGCAATGCCGGATATTACGATCCGGACGACATTGATCACGGGCTTTCCGGGTGAAACGAAGGAGCAGCATGATGCATTGATGCAGTTTGTAGATGAAATGGAGTTTGAACGACTGGGAGTATTCACATATTCACCGGAAGAGGGTACCAGAGCTGCGGATATGCCGGATCAGATCGATGAGGATGTAAAGAAGCAGTGGCAGGAAGAAATCATGGTGCTGCAGCAGGAAGTATCCTACGATAATAATCAGAAAATGATAGGAAAAGTCCTGCAGGTTCTGATTGAAGGATATCTTTATCAGGATGATGTATATATGGGAAGGTCTTACCGGGAAGCACCGAATGTAGATGGTTATATTTTTGTATCTGCAGAGGAAGAGATCGTATCCGGAGAAATGGTGACAGTTCGTATTACAGATGCGAATGAGTATGATTTGATTGGAGAGGTTGTATATGAATTTACCGAATAAGCTGACAATTTTCAGAACAATACTGATTCCGTTTTTTCTTGTAGCCCTGATGGTTCCGGGGATTCCGGGAGGAAAATGGATCGCAGTCGGAATCTTTATCGTAGCAAGCCTGACGGACTTTCTGGACGGAAGAATTGCACGGAAATATAATCTGGTTACGGATTTCGGAAAGTTCATGGATCCGCTTGCCGATAAGCTGTTAGTCTGTTCCGCAATGATCGCACTGATTTCTCTGGACCGGATTCCGGCATGGGTGGTCATTGTAATTATTGCAAGAGAGTTTATCATCAGTGGGTTCCGTCTGATCGCATCCGACAACGGCATCGTGATCGCAGCCAGCTATTGGGGAAAGATTAAGACAACTGTTCAGATGCTGATGGTGATCCTTTTGATCCTGAATCTGGGTGAAACGATACCTTCAGCAGCATTTGGCTTCCATGTTGCAGAGCAGATTCTGATCTATGCGGCATTGATCTTAACCGTAGTATCATTGCTGGATTATCTGATCAAGAATCGTTCCGTGCTGTCAGAAAAGAACCAGAAGTAAGGACGATAGAGATATAAACAAAATACCATAAGAAGAGGAAGAAGATCATGGAAAATATTTATAACACACCGGCGGAGACCATTGACGGAAATATTAAAGCAGGTGTTACAAAAGCAAATCTGAACATATGGAAGATGATTATCATGGGATTGATGGCCGGTGTATTTATTGCCATCGGCGGACAGGCATCGAATGTAGCGGTTCACAATATTCAGAATGTCGGTTTGGCAAGACTGTTGGCGGGTACCGTATTCCCGGTTGGTCTGATGATGATCGTGTTGGTAGGCGGTGAGCTGTTTACCGGTAACTGTCTTCTGATCATGGATATCATGGATAAGAAGGTAACGGTCCTTCAGATGCTGAGAAATCTGGTAGTTGTGTATTTCAGTAATATGGCGGGTGCACTGATCGCGACCGCACTTACCTTTTATTCGAACCAGTTCAATTATTCATCCGGATTGCTCGGAGCTTATACGATCAAGGTGGCAGTCGGAAAATGCAGCCTGGATTTCTTCCCGGCATTTTGTTCCGGTATTTTGTGTAATATCTTAGTCTGTATGGCAATCCTGATGGCGGGCACGGCTAAGGACATTATCGGAAAATTGTTTGCCATCTTTTTCCCGATCATGGCATTCGTAACCTCCGGCTTTGAGCACTGCGTAGCGAATATGTTTTATATTCCGGCCGGTATGTTTGCAGCTACCAACGCAAGCTATGTACAGGTTGCAGAGGAAGCCTATGGAATGACAGCAGATCAGATCCATTCTGCATTAAGCGCATCCGGATATCTGTCTAATCTGATTCCGGTAACACTCGGAAACATTGTAGGCGGAATGCTCTGTGTTGGAATTGTTTATTATGAGATTAATAAAAGCAAATTTATGAATCCATCAAAAGATAAAAAGTAGAAGGAGATAGAAGGATGAGTTTACATTTCATTAAAGAGGTTCCGACAGTTCAGGAATTACAGGAACTGATTCCTATGACACCGGAATTAAAAGCAATCAAGAAAAATCGGGATGAACAGATCCGTAAGGTATTTACCGGTGAATCTGATAAGTTTATTATGATCATCGGTCCTTGTTCTGCAGATAATGAGACTGCAGTGTTGGATTATGTAACCAGACTGGCGAAGGTTCAGGAAGAGGTCAAAGATAAGATCCTGATCATTCCGCGAATCTATACAAACAAGCCTAGAACAACCGGAGCCGGTTATAAGGGTATGCTGCATCAGCCGGATCCTGAGAAGGCACCGGATTTGTTTGAAGGTGTAAAGGCCATTCGTAAGATGCATATTGATGCAATTGCGGCAACCGGAATGACAGCTGCAGATGAGATGTTATATTCTGAAAACTGGCAGTATCTGGAGGATATCTTGTCCTATGTGGCCATTGGTGCAAGAAGCGTAGAAGATCAGCAGCACCGGATCGTAACTTCCGGTATGGATATTCCGGTAGGAATGAAGAATCCAACCAGTGGAGATTTAACGGTTATGATGAATTCCTGCATGGCAGGTCAGATGAAGCATACATTCCTTTATACAGGCTGGGAGACCAAGACAGACGGAAATGATCTGGTTCATTGTATTCTGCGTGGTGCGGTAAACAAGCACGGACAGTCTATTTCCAACTACCACTATGAGGATCTGATGCTTCTGGTAGAGTTATATGAGAAGTTTAACCTGAAGAATCCGGCTTGCATCGTAGATGCTAACCACAATAATTCCGGTAAGAAGTGGGCAGAACAGCCTAGAATCGTAAAAGAGGTTCTTCATAGCATGCGTCACTCTGCAGATATTAAAAAGCTGGTAAAGGGTGTCATGGTAGAAAGCTATATTGAGAACGGAAATCAGCCGGTGGATGGCGGATGTTATGGTAAATCCATTACGGATCCGTGTCTTGGCTGGGATCTTTCAAAGGAATTGATCCTGGAAGTTGCCGATTTACTGTAATCAGGAAAACGGAAAGATAAAACCATTGTTTCCCAGCGAAAATGCCGGGGAACAATGGTTTTTTAAGAAAACACCCAAAAGGAACGTGGTATTATAATGGATAGTTTTATATATAGTTTAAATGCAACCGTACCGGTGTTTGCAGTTATGCTGGTAGGCTATTTTTTAAGACGGATCGGAATGCTGACCGAAGGCTTTGTGTCAGTTGCCAATAAGTTTGTATTTAAGGTATGTCTGCCGTGTATGTTATTTCTGGACTTATGGGCGACAGATATCCGGCATAGCTTTGACGGAGAGTACATAGGCTTCTGTGCAGTTATTACGCTGATCAGTATTCTGGGAATCTGGACTCTGGCGAAGCTGTTCTTAAAGGATAAATCACAGGTCGGAGCCTTTGTACAGTGCTCGTACCGGAGCAGTGCAGCAATTCTTGGAATTGCATTTATCCAGAATATATATGGAGATTCCGGTATGGGACCGCTTATGATCATTGGTGCCGTGCCGTTGTATAATATATTTGCGGTAACGATATTAACGCTGGAGAGCAATAATGAGGAGGTGCGTTCCCAGAAAGGGCGGATCAAGACAACCCTGATCAATATTGCGAAAAACCCGATCATCATCGGAATTGCGCTGGGAATGATAGCATCATTGATCCAGTTAAAACTGCCACACATGGTAGAAAAGAGTATCAGTAATCTGGGAAGCATGGCATCACCGTTAGCACTGATCGCTATCGGAGCCGGATTTGAAGGAAAGCAGGCATTGGCGAGAATTAAACCGACCATTGTTTCAACCTTGATCAAGCTGGTCGGACTTTCCGCTATCTTTTTACCGGTAGCCATCTGGTTCGGATTCCGGGATCAGAAGCTGCTGGCATTGATCATTATGCTGGGTTCACCGACAACGCCGACGGCATATATCATGGCGAAGAATATGGATGGAGATGAGGTGCTGTCTTCCAGTATTATTGTACTGACAACATTATTATCAAGCGTAACATTGACATTCTGGATATTCCTGATGCGGTATCTGGGGTATATAGCCGGATAGAATATAAGGAGGGTATGCTTATGGTTCAAAGGGTAGTATGGATTGTATTAGACAGTGTTGGAATGGGAGAGGCACCGGATGCGGCGGCATTCGGAGACGTAGGAGCCAATACCATTGCACATACGGCAGAGGCATGCGGAGGGTTACATCTGCCGAATCTCAGAAGCCTGGGATATGGAAATATTGACGGTATGAAAGGAATTGCACCGGTAGAGCATCCGATCGGTGCCTACGGGAGACTGCAGGAGCGTTCCCAGGGCAAGGATACGACAATCGGACACTGGGAAATGATCGGTATCTATACACCGACCCCGTTTCCAACCTATCCGGAGGGTTTTCCGAAGGAGATCATGGATGAATTTCTGAAACAAACGGGGTGTAAAGGGTATCTGGGAAACTGTGTGGCATCCGGAACAGAGATTATCAAGGAACTGGGAGAAGAGCATATCCGAACCGGCTATCCGATTATCTATACATCCGCGGACAGTGTTTTTCAGATTGCAGCCTGTGAGGCGGTGATACCACCGGAGCGCTTATATGAGATCTGTCGGATTGCCCGGAAGATTCTGACCGGAGAGCATAATGTAGCCAGAGTTATTGCAAGGCCGTTTGTGCGGGAAGGAGAAGGCTTTGTAAGAACCGCAAACCGGAGAGATTTTTCCAGAAAACCGGATGAAAAGAACCTGCTTTCCTATATGAAAGCGGCAGGGCTGACGGTAGCGGCGGTCGGTAAGATCGAGGATATATTTGACGGTGTAGGAATTACAGAGGCCGTCCATACCAGAGATAATATGGATGGAATGGATCAGACGCTTGCCTATATGAAAACAGTAAACCGGGGGCTGATATTTACCAATCTGGTAGAATTTGATTCCAAATGGGGACATCGGAGAGATGCAGCAGGCTATGGTGCCGGGCTGGAGGCCTTTGATCTGAGACTGAAAGAGGTTCTGGATGCCATGCAGGAAACGGATCTGCTGGTGATTACTGCGGATCATGGCTGTGATCCGACCTATCAGGGAACCGATCATACCAGAGAGTATGTACCGGTGCTCTGGTACAGTAAGGATGCCGCATTCGCACATGGAAAGAATCTTCATACCGGAGATACCTTTGCAGATGCGGGACAGACACTCTGCGAGATCTTCGGGTTACAACCACTGGAGGTTGGTACAGGCAGAAAGGAGGCGCTGTTTCATGAACCATCCATTTAACATGTATGATCTGATATTAAAGAAGCGAAACGGCGGCGTTCTGTCAAAGGACGAGATCTATGAGATCGTGATGGGCTATACGGATGGCAGGATTCCGGATTATCAGATGTCTGCCTTTCTGATGGCGGTATATTTCAGAGGAATGAATCCGGAGGAAACCGTAAACCTGACAATGGCAATGGCAGATAGCGGAGAGAAGCTGGATCTGTCGGAAATACAGGGAATCAAGGTAGATAAGCACAGTACCGGTGGAGTTGGAGATAAGACCTCTCTGATTCTGGGACCAATGTTAGCGAGTCTTGGCATACCGGTAGCAAAAATGAGTGGCAGAGGTCTGGGACATACCGGTGGTACGATCGATAAGCTGGAAAGTATAGAAGGCTTTCATACCGGACTGACCAGAGAGGAGTTTATCGGAAATGTCAATCGGCTGAAGCTGGCTATCGCAGGTCAGACTGCCAATCTGACACCGGCAGATAAGAAGATTTATGCCCTGCGGGATGTGACGGCTACGGTTGATAATCTGTCCCTGATCGCATCCAGTATTATGAGCAAGAAGCTGGCATCCGGTGCGGATGTGATCGTACTGGATGTTAAGACCGGTTCCGGTGCATTTATGCAGACCACGGAGGATGCAAAAAAGCTGGCCGAGACGATGGTTTCAATCGGACATATGGCAGGGAAGAAGACCTATGCAGTGCTTACGGATATGAATGAACCATTGGGAGAAATGGTCGGAAATGCTCTGGAGGTACAGGAGGCCATTCAGGTATTGCACGGACATGGCGAAAAGCGGCTGACAGAGGTTACGATGACGCTGGCTTCCTATATGGTACTGGGAGCGGGCAGGGCGGAATCTGTGGAACAGGCTGCAGAGATGTTACAGGAAACGATCCGTAGCGGAGCGGCTCTCCGAAAGTTTGCCGAGTTTGTGGAAGCGCAGGGAGGCAATGCATCCTGGGTATACGAGCCGGAGACGCATTTCCCGAAGGCGTCGATTGAGATGCCGGTATATCCGGCGCAGGATGGATATCTGACTGCCTGCAGAACCAGCGAGGTAGGTATGGCATCCCTGATCCTGGGAGGTGGCCGTACCACCAAGGACAGTGTGATCGACCCGACGGTCGGTGTAAGACTGGTCCGGCATCTGGGAGATGCGGTAACTACGAAGGAGCCGTTTGCATATATTTACGGCAATCAGGAGGAGCAGGTAGAAGAGGCGAAAAAGCGTCTGATCAATGCATACGAGATATCATCCGTGCGGAAGCAGCCGGAGCCGATCATAAAAGGGATTATCCTGAAATAAAAGGTTCTGTTTTCCCGGACGGCGGAATATAGTGACAATAAGAAGTAATTGGAGTACAGTATGAACCGGAACAGAAGTATTTCAGGAATCGTAGTGTTCGGACTGTTACTGACCTTGGGAGCTTATATAACGCTGAATGTGACAACAGGAAATACCGTTGCACAGGCATTGGAAACAGAGACAGACGGGACGACAGAAACAGGCGAATTGACAGAGACAGATACTGGTGAATCAACGGAACCGGATGGCACAGCAGATCCGGGAGAGTCGGAGGCGGTCACGGAAACAGTCGTGGAGGCCGGAGATGTTCTGCAGCTGGAATCCCCATCTGTCATTCTGATGGAACCGGTGACCGGACAGATCTTATACGAGAAGAATGCCGATGAGCAGAGGCATCCGGCCAGCGTAACAAAGGTGATGACATTGTTGCTGATCTTCGACCAGCTGGATGCGGGGAAAATGGCTCTGTCAGATACGGTGACGATCAGCGAGCATGCAGCATCCATGGGTGGCTCCCAGTGCTTTTTTGAGGCAGGAGAGACACAGATTGTCGAGGATATGATCAAATGTATTATCATAGCCAGCGGAAATGATGCCGCTGTGGCAATGGGAGAGCATATTGCCGGCAGTGAAGAGGCGTTTGTGGCTATGATGAATGAGAAGGCAGCAGAGCTTGGAATGGTGAATACTCATTTTGAAAATGCCTGCGGTCTGGATGCAGACGGACATTTAACCACAGCCAGGGACATTGCGATCATGAGCCGTGAGCTGACGGTGAAGCATCCGGAGATATTTAACTATTCGACCATCTGGATGGATCAGATCACGCATGTGACAGCCAGAGGTTCTTCGGAGTTCGGACTGGCAAATACGAATAAATTATTAAAGGCATATCCATATTGTAACGGATTGAAGACAGGGTATACCAGTGAAGCCGGATTCTCCATCTCGGCAACCGCTGCAAAGGAGGATGTGCATCTGATCGCAGTTGTTATGGGAGCATTCACCAAGGAAATCCGAAACAGTGAGGTATGTAAGCTGTTTGATTACGGGTTTGCAAATTGCAGACTGTATCAGGATGAGACGGTATTGACCTCCGGCAGTCAGATTCCGGTCAAACAGGGAAAGAAGGAGCTGTTAACCTGTTATCCGGAGCAGGAGACGTTTACATATGTCCTGACCGGGGATATGCATCCGGAGGATATACAGAAAGAAATGAATTATTCAGAGCTGACAGCTCCGGTTGAACAGGACAGTGTGATCGGAGAGGCGGTTTATTACTATGGCGGAGAACGAATCGGAGCGGTTCCGATTCGGGCAGCAGAAACGGTTGAAAAACAAACCTATGGATTTTGTTTTCAACAGGCAGTTTATCGTCTGTTTTTCCTGAAGGAGGCAGGCTGATAAAAGAATACGAAAGGAATCCCATGCAGATTTTAATAATAATTGGAATTGTACTGGTATGTATGCTTTTGATCATAGCAGTTGTCAGTATGATCGAGAATCGAAAATTATCCGTGAGTCATTATTGCATAAGCTCGGAGAAGCTTCCGGAGGAATTTGACGGCAGCCGGATCCTGATTCTGGCAGATCTTCATAATGCAGAGTTTGGAGAAAACAATGAGCGGTTAATTGCAAAGGTCAATGAAGAAAAGCCGGATTATATTCTCCTTGCCGGAGATATGCTGGTCGGGCATCCGGGGCAGTCGACAGAGATAGCCGCTGCCCTGATCTGCTCGCTTGCAGAGCGGTATCCGGTATATTATGGTCTGGGAAATCATGAAGAACGGGTAAAGCAGGATACAGAGCAGTATGGTACTATGTGGGAAAGCTATCTGAGTAAGCTAAAGGATACGGTAGTTTTACTGGAAAATGAAAAAACAGAGCTTCGGAGGGGACAGGCTGTGATTCCGGTATACGGACTGGAGCTTGGGCTGGACTATTATCAGAGATTTCACAGGAAAGCACTTTCACCGGAAATCATGAATCAGATGATTGGCAGACCGGACGAAACGAAGTTTAATATTATGATCGCTCATACACCGGAATATTTTAAGGATTATGCAGCATGGGGAGCGGATCTGATCGTATCCGGACATTTGCACGGAGGAATGGTGCGGATTCCGGGACTGGGAGGTGCAATCTCACCAAGAGTCCGGATCTTTCCGAAATATGACAGAGGTCGCTACGAAGAGGGAAACAGTACTATGCTTCTGAGCGGCGGACTTGGAAATCATACGTTGAAGATTCGGGTCAATAACATTCCGGAAATCATGGTTGTGGAGCTGAAACGAAAAGGCTGAAGAAGCAGTTGTCATTTGTTCCGCTTTTCTTTATAATAAATCGTATTGAAAGCTGAGGAGAAATCATGTCGATAGATGTAAAGCTTCAGGTGTTTGAGGGACCGTTGGATCTGCTTTTACACCTGATCGAAAAGAATCAGGTAAATATATATGATATTCCGATCGTTACGATCACAGAGCAGTATCTGGAGTACCTGGGTGAGATGCAGAAACAGGATCTGGATGTGATGAGTGAATTTCTGGTTATGGCGGCCACGCTGATCAATATTAAGGCGAAGATGCTGTTACCGAAG
>CABQJA010000036.1 GCA_902464345.1 uncultured Clostridium sp. | reverse complement strand
CAGTTGCAACCACTCCACCGGCAGTCTCCACGAAACATAATCCCGGATACATAACACACCACCAGTTTGCTCCCTCATGCTCTCCGATATCCACCCGTAATGCCTGATACGTACCGCTCGGGAAACGCATATCACCGTATTCCTTAATTGGGAACTCCTCCTCCGTCAGGTATGCCCTTACCGGGTAATCATATCCGGCCTCCTGAATAATTGCCTCTGCTGTTCGTTCAATATCCTGCAAATGATCGCCAATGATCTGCTCTGCCTCTGCTTTGGATGCTGTCTCCTCTAACAACGGCGCCATCTCCTTTAGAATTCCATCCCGCACCAGAAATTTCAATGCCTGGTCTTCCTCTGAATCCGAATTAGCCCGCACATGGAACCGAAGCACTGCTCCTGCAATCCCTTCTGTCAGGGCATCGGCTTCTGCAGCATCCGGCACAGCCTCATTCAATATAGTTTCATCTGCCAGCATTGCTTCCAGCTGATTCACCTGTTCTGCAGAATACGCACTTAAGGTCTCTGCTTTTTCCTTCATCTCCATATAATTCTGAATCATATGCACACTGATTCCACCTACGACCGGTGCCAGAATCAGTGCTGATAATGCCATCTTATAAATATTCATAGAACAACCTCCAATCTCATCAGATATAAACATCTGAATCTATTGGGGATTATTTCCATTTGTAATTATTTTATTCTTCCCATGCTTCTTTTAACCAGCCTCCCAGATTTCTGTCCGCTTGTACACCGGCATCCAGCTCTTCCTGATATACCGGCGTTGATAATACTACCTGCGTCTCCTGCCAGATATTATTGAGAATTTTATCTGCCGTCTGCAGATGATATATGGTATCCTGCAGATAAATTCCCTGCAGATGGGAATAATCCAGGCATGTATCCGTCTCCTGCTCAAACCGGTCATTCACAGCCTTTATCCCCTCTCCGCTTCTATACACAACTATTCCCTCTTCATTCTTCTGATCCTTATCCGACCCTTCTTCACCCGTGTAAGAAATCATGCATCGGTACTCATACTCATTCGAGATTTCCGTTTCCGTTACATGAAGCTCCATGACATACACCCGGTCCTCGATTGCATCCCGCTTCATGCACCCGCCAAGGCAAATCCAGCAAAGAATCAGCAGGCTAAATACCCCCGTGCGCTTCCATATCTTTGAATCCTTTCCCCGTTGTCTGATCTTATAATTGATCCAGATCAGAACCGGCAGTATAATCGAAACCGGGAAATCAATATAGCAGGCATAATTCCAGTACCAGGCACTCCAGGCTTCCGCTCCGTTCAGGCAGTAATAAACCGCAAAGATAAATCCAAGCATGAGCAATACCGATGTACTTCGTTTGCACTGGGTCCAGAAAATCCGCCGGATCAGTTGCTGCCCCTGAAAAATATATGCACTTAAGGTTATCATTCCTCCGACCAGCCAGAAGAGGATCATCAGAACATCCAGCCGTTCGAGACCTCCGCTCCGCACCGAAATCAGCTCCATCGCATCGGTGACTCCGAGAATTGCCTGCCCGCTCCAGACCTTTCCGATAATCCCGACCGTTACCGTATATACCAGAAGCATCCATGCGCCTGCTAACAGAATCCCACGAAATCCGGCAATCCATGCCTGTTTCCGGTTCTCTCCCATAGCTGTTATCCGGAACAACAGGAATTCCAGTGGAAGAAACAGTACCATTAACCGATATTCTCCGCGAAATATTTCCCGGCTGTTGATAGGCTCCGTAGGTGCCAGCTCCCTTAGATCCAGCTTCCATATTCCTGTCAGGAACAAAAGAACCAATGGTACTATTACCCACCAGAATAATAATTCAACAAATCTCGCCCGCCCCAACAGGCTTCGCACACTCGCATATCCACATACAAGCAGGAGCGGAATCAGAATCATATACCGGTTCCCCGGATACAGAGTTTCATGAATCAGTTCTTCCATGTATGCCAGAATCCATGCCCCCCGTATTACAAACCGCACGATATAAATACACCAGACTGTCCGCCATAAGAACCCGGACATATTTTGCTCCGTCATTTCCGGGAAGCCTCCGCCCGCCTTTCCGATCGCCATCAGAAGTCCACCATAAAAAAGGCTTCCGATCACACTCAGCATCACGATCGGCAGTCCGTTATTGCCCCCGCTCCAGAAGGTTACAAACAGACAGCCCACAGATCCGATTTCCAGAATGATCATCCGCTGCAGCTGTCTGACAGATATACAATATTGACGCTCTTCCATACTATATTTTCCCACCTCTTATGATTTCTTTCTGTTTTGCATACGTGTCCGTTCCTTTTCTTTGGTAAACACCGGGCGTTTCCGCATCAGATAAATCGGCAATCGTAATACGAAATCCTTACAGCTCTCCTTTCGTCCGTCCGGCATGGAAACCGCCGGCGTCATATATGGAATGCCATAACTGGTCAGACCGGACAGATGAATCCCGATCACCACTATCCCCAGTATAAATCCGTATAATCCCCATATAGCACTGACAATGATCAAAAAGAATTTCAAAAGCCGATATGCTGATGCAAAGCTTTCATTAGGAATCGTGAAGGACGCCAATGCCGTTAATGCCACTATGATCACCACAATCGTACTGACCAGACCCGCTTCAACGGCTGCCTGTCCTACGATCAGACCACCAACGATACCTATCGTGTTTCCCATTGGCCCCGGCAGCCGGATTCCCGCTTCCCGCAACAGCTCAAACTCCAGCTCCATCAACAGTACCTCCAGTACGATGGGAAATGTCACATTACTTCTTGCCTGTGCGATTGCCATCAGCAGCTTCGTCGGCAGCATCTCCACCTGAAAGCAGGTGATCGCGATATAGAATCCGGGCAGTCCGATTGCCAGAATAGATGCAATATACCGCAAGATCCGCGCAAAGGTTGCCACAGACCACTGATTATAATAATCATCCGCTGCCTGAAAATACGTGTTAAAGGTTGCCGGCAGAAGAAGCACCTCCGGTGAATTATCCACGATCACCGCCACTCTGCCCTCCAGAATAGATGCCGCCACCTTATCCGGCCGCTCTGTACTCTGTATCACAGGAAATGGAGAATACCACTTCTGATTCATATAATGTGCCAGCATTCCACTGTCATAGATCGCATCTGTCCGGTACCGGCCCAGCTGCTCTTCAATCTGATCAACCAGTCCATCCGGCACCAGATCCTCCATATACACCACTGCATAATCTGTCCGGGAACGTTCTCCGAACTGATGCTGCACAATCTTACATTTCGGATCCTTGATCCGTCGTCTTATCAGCGCAGTTCCCATCCGCAGGCTCTCATTAAAGCTGTCCCGCGGTCCGCGCATCACCGCTTCTGTTTCAGACTCCTCAATACTCCGGACCGGAAGCTTCTTACTGGAAATAACGATTGCCCGGTCATAACCATCCAACATCAGAGCCGTATCACCACGCATCACTGCCAATACCATTTTATCAAAGGACGGTTCTTCCCTCAGATCTGCCATGTCAATCTCGCTGTAAAAAAATGCCGACCAGATGTCTGTTTCCACATCCATCCGATACCTCAGCTGTAATGGATGGATCACATGCTGCTGCACCATATCTCCATCCGTCAATCCATCAATATAAATCATATATCCGGAAACCGCCCCATCCTTCCGCCGGAACAGAAACTCCTTTTTTACAACATCATCGCAGTCCCGGAACATTTCTTCCAGCACTTCGATATTTTTTACCAGCGATGTATTTAACTCTGCCGCTATTTTATTTTCTGAATTATATAATTGATTCATAGAAAAAGCCCCCACACATCTACACTTTCGTATAGTATGTGTGAAGGCTTCATTTGTTATACATAATCAGTTTTTGCAAAGTCTGCTTTATGCATGATTCATTTTATGCACGTTATTGATAACGATCGTTTCCTGATTATAGATATGCTTTCGCATAACGATCCGTGCCTCCTCTGCGTCTCCGCGGAGAATCGCCGCTGTAATAGCATCATGCTCTTCCACCAGAACATTATGATAGCTGAAATCTTTTACATATTCTACCCGGTATCTGGACACCTGCTCCCACAGATTATGTGTCATGGTAATGATCCGCTGATTCTGTGTCGCTTCAAAAATCGCATCATGGAATACAATATCACCCTCCACGATTGCCGGAACCTGTTTCGTCCGGATGGCCTCCCGAAACGCTTCACAGGCCCCCTGCAGTTTCTCTTTTCCCGCTTCTGTAATCCTTTCACATGCCAGCTGTACCGCCAACTCCTCTAATGCACATCGAACCTCCAACGCATCCCGCAGATCCTTCTCGGTTATCTTCGCTACTTCCGCACCGCGTCGCGGAATCATAACTACCAGTCCCTCCAGCTCCAGCATCCGGATGGCCTCCCGCACCGGAGTCCGGCTGACGCCCATTTTCTTTGCCAGTGGAATCTCCAGCAGGCGTTCACCGGGTGCGATCTCTCCACTTATGATAGCCTGTCGTAATGTCTGAAAAACCACATCCCGAAGTGGCAAATATTCATTTATATCGAGTTTCAATTCCATTCTGTATCCTCACCTTATGTTCCTGTCGCCTGCTGATTTTTCCTGTTTCTAATACTGGGGCCGTGTCAGATAAATCTGCTTTGACAGCTCTGCCTCACCAATCGCAGTTCCTGCCTCGCGGGCCGCCTGCTCGTCCTTAAAGATTCCAAACACGGTAGGACCGCTTCCGCTCATCAATGCATTCTCCGCACCATGCTCCAGCATCTGATCCTTAATCGTCTCAATTACAGGATATGCAGGAATCGTAACCGTCTCCAGTACATTTCCCATCCGGTCCACAATACCACCCAGATCCCGGCTCTTAATTGCTTCCACCATACCGTCAATGTCCGGATGCTCAGCCAGCTCTTTGACTTTCAGATTCCCGTATACGAATCCGGTAGATACTGCGATCGGCGGCTTCGCAATCAGAATCCAACAGTCCGGAATCTCCGGTAATGCGGTCAGTTTTTCACCGATGCCTTCTGATAAGGCGGTTCCGCCCATAATGCAATATGGAATATCCGCGCCCAGCTTAACTCCCCTCTCACATAGCTCCTGCTCAGAGAGCCCCAGCTCAAATAACTGATTCATGCCCTTCAGGGCGGCGGCAGCATCTGTACTTCCACCCGCCATTCCGGCCGCAACCGGGATCCGCTTGGTCAGGATTGCATGCACGCCTTCCTTAATCTGAAATTCATCCTTCAACATCTGAATTGCTTTATAAATCAGATTGTCTGCATTCATCGGCACCTCCGGTACATCCTCTCCGGTTGCCGAACACAGCTCAATCTCCGATCCGGTTGCTTTCCTAAGGTCCAACGTATCGGATAATGAAATATTCTGCATAATCATCTTAACTTCGTGATATCCATCTCTCCGTTTCCGGATCACATCCAGTCCCAGATTTATTTTGGCATATGCCTGTAAGGTTATTGACTCCATATCCATTCCTTCTATCTGATCTTGTTCTTTTATCTTTTTAATTTTCTGCCGGATCCCGGTTTCTTTATTCTCCCGGTCCGCCGGATTCTATAAATATTTCTTCAGCAATTCTACCTTGTCTGTCTTTTCCCATGGCAGATCAATATCGGTTCTTCCGAAATGTCCGTAAGCGGCTGTCTGCTTGTAGATCGGACGGCGCAGATCTAACATCTTAATGAT
Organism: uncultured Clostridium sp.; assembly: GCA_902464345.1. GTDB lineage: Bacteria > Bacillota > Clostridia > Lachnospirales > Lachnospiraceae > CAG-632. Next base: position 10,679 of record CABQJA010000036.1, on the reverse strand, counting down.
TCCTGCCGGACGAAGATCGAAGTTCTCACGAATGATCTCTACCAGCTGTTCATCGGAAAGCTTACCGGTACCAAACGTATCTACCATAACGGAAGTCGGGCTTGCCACACCGATGGCATAGGATAACTGGATCTCGCATTTGTCTGCCAGACCGGCTGCCACGATATTCTTCGCTACATAACGGGCTGCATACGCTGCAGAACGGTCTACCTTTGTGCAATCCTTACCAGAGAAAGCACCACCGCCATGTCTGCCATAACCGCCATAGGTATCTACAATGATCTTCCGGCCGGTCAGTCCGCTATCACCATGCGGTCCACCGATCACAAATCGTCCGGTCGGATTAATAAAGAACTTGGTCTCATCATCTACCATTTCCTTTGGAAGGATCGGATCAAATACATAGGTCTTGATATCCTCATGGATCTGTTCCTGTGTTACCTTCTCGTCATGCTGGGTAGATAATACGACTGCGTCCAGACGGAATGGCTTGCCGTTCTCATCATATTCCACGGTAACCTGTGTCTTTCCATCCGGTCTCAGATATGGAAGTGTTCCATCCTTACGGACATCCGTCAGACGCTTTGCCAGCTTATGTGCCAGTGAGATCGGATATGGCATTAATTCCTCTGTCTCGTTCACTGCATATCCGAACATCATGCCCTGATCTCCGGCTCCGATTGCCTCCAGCTGTTCCTCTGTCATCTCAGACTCTCTGGCTTCCAACGCCTTATCAACACCCATTGCAATATCTCCGGACTGCTCATCCAATGCAACGATCACACCGCAGGTATCACAGTCAAATCCGAACTTGGCACGGTCATATCCAATCTCCCGGATGGTATCCCGTACAGTCTTCTGAATGTCAACATAGCCCTTAGTTGTAATCTCACCCATAACCAGTACCAGACCGGTTGTCGTTGCTGTCTCACAGGCCACCCGGCTCATCGGATCCTGCTTTAATAATTCATCCAGGATAGCATCTGAAATCTGATCGCAGATTTTATCCGGATGTCCTTCAGTTACTGATTCTGACGTAAATAAATGTTTTTCCATTGTTTCCTCCTTCTGTTTTCCATCATTTTAACAAAAAAAACAAGCCCGTGAATCGGACTTGAGTCTATTCAAATCCTCTTATTGCTCGATTCATCGTTCTAAAACCGGTTTCTCCGGCTTCTCACTGACTCGCTCAGGTTGGCACCTTCCGCCTTGCGGGGTTGCCACAGCTTCAAAGGCCCTTCTGCCTCCACTGTTCTGAATAAGAGAAGTCTTTTCAGTTGATACATTGATAATGTACTACAATTTATACACTCCGTCAACCGGATTTCTTTCTAATTACCGGCGTGCGAATATTTTTCTCAATTCATGATAAAGTCTGGCAATCGGCAGCCCAACCACATTATTATAATCTCCGCAAATTCCCCGGATATACACACCGGATTGTGTCTGAATCCCATAAGCTCCCGCCTTGTCCATGCAGTCACCGGTAGCAACATATTCCTCTATCTCCTGCTCCGTCATCGGATAGAATTCCACTTCCGTTTCTTCATGAAAGGTATGCTGCTTCTTCACACAGCCTACGCCATCCTCCTGCTCATTCCAGATCAGGGTCACACCTGTATATACCTGATGTTTCTGTCCCTGCAGGCTCCGTAGCATTTCACAGGCTTCCGCCTGACTCTGTGGCTTTCCGAGAATCCTTCCGTTTAATACCACGATTGTATCTGCACCGATCACCAGGATGGATTCCGCCGGCCGATCTTCCCGATCCTTCCGGTAGATTTCCTCCGCCTTCCGCATGGATAGCTCTTCTACTACCTGCCACGGAATCGTAGACGTAATGATTTCCTCTCCGCATGCCGGATGGATTTCAAACTGCAAGCCCATCTGTGCTAACAGCTCCCTCCTCCGCGGTGACTGGGATGCCAGTATGATCTGTCTTGATTTCAGCTCCTGCATAATTGTTCTCTCCGATCGGTTCTTCTGATTCTGAAATAGTTATATCACATCCATAATAATTATGCTATAATGTGGAAAGAAATTGCGTTAGAAAAGGAGTGTTCTTATGTTATCTCAACATTATATTGATATGACTTCGCAGAAATCTGCGATTCGTGAACTGTTTGATTATGGTTCCAAGCGTGCAAAAGAAATCGGCTATGAAAATGTATTTGATTATAGCCTTGGTAATCCAAGCGTACCTGCTCCACAGGAATTTACAGATGCATTATTAGACCTGATCCGGAATACCGATCCGGTTGCTCTGCACGGATACAGCCCAAGCCTTGGTATCCCTTCTGTTCGTCAGGCGATCGCTGATTCCCTGAATCGCCGGTTTGATATGAATTTCAAGATGGAAGACATATTTATGGCAGTCGGTGCTGCCGGTGCGATCGCACATGCGGTCCGTGCCGTTACCGTACCGGGTGATGAAGTGATTACATTTGCTCCGTTCTTCCCGGAATATTATCATTATGTAAATGCAACCGGTGCCGTTTTAAAGGTCGTGCCTGCGGATATCACCAGCTTCCAGATCAACTTCGACGCGTTTGAGGAAATGATCACTCCTAAGACCATGGCAGTCCTGATCAACACCCCGAATAACCCGTCCGGTATCGTTTACTCTACTGCTACGATCAAGCGGCTGGCTTCTATCCTGGAAGCAAAATCAAAAGAATACGGACATGTTATTTATATTATCTCCGATGAACCATATCGTGAGATCGTATTTGCCGGTGCGGATGCTCCGTTTGTTGCAAAGCATTATGACAATACCATTATCTGCTATTCATTCAGTAAGTCCCTGTCTCTGCCGGGCGAACGTATCGGTTACGTAGCTGTCAATCCGGCCTGTGAGGATGCTGCACTGATCGTAGATATGTGCGGTCAGATTTCAAGAGGTATCGGTCACAACTGTCCGCCTTCTCTGATTCAGCTGGCGGTTGCACGGGTGCTTGATATGACCTCGGATCTGTCTGTTTATGAGACAAATAAGAATATTTTATATACCGAATTAACCCGAATCGGATTCGATATTGTAGAACCGGGCGGAACCTTCTACCTGTTCCCGAAGGCTCTGGAAGCAGATGCCGGTGCGTTCTGTGAACGTGCAAAGAAACACGACCTGCTTCTGGTACCAAGTGATTCCTTCGGTTGTCCGGGGCACTTCAGAATCTGCTACTGCATTCCGACCGAGAAGGTAGAGCGGTCAATTCCGGTATTTGAGACACTGGCGAAGGAATATGGATTATAAGGGCTTGTAATGAGCCTTGCTCACCTCGCCTCACGGCTCGGTGTAGGGCTTCGCCTTGTAATGAACCTTGCTCACCTCGCCTCACGGCTCGGTGTAGGGCTTCGCCTTGTAATGAGCCTTGCCACCTCGCCTTGCGGCTCGGTGTAGGGCTTCGCCTTGTAATGAGCCTTGCCACCTCGCCTTGCGGCTCGGTGTAGGGCTTCGCCTTGTAATGAGCCTTGCCACCTCGCCTTGCGGCTCGGTGTAGGGCTTCGCCCTATAAGTCTAAAAAAGAACAGGGACGGAAATGAGCATATATGTTCATTTCCGTCCCTGTTCTTTTTTATCCTTGCAAGGCTCATAGTTTCATGTATCCATAGCTGTTGACGATGGCGTCTATTTTCTGGCCTGCTTTGCAGTATGGGCATTCGTTATGCTGATAGGTTTTGTATTCCGGGAAGTCGGACATCTTGAAGATGGAATGGATTTCCTTTCCGTCGATTTCTTCGGTTGCGGAGAACAATGCAGATACACCTGCCACGCTTCCGCCATAGTATTCTATACATTCCAGTGCCCGCTCAATGGTACGTCCGGTAGTTGCCGTTGCCAGAAGAAGCAGTACATGCTTACCACGGATCATCGGTTGCAGATTATCACGGAATACCAACTGACCCATGGAGTTCAGCTCCGGTGATACTACATAAATCGTCTGATGCGCATTCATTGACATGAATCCGGCTGCCGTCAGCTCCTCTGCCAGATACGCTCCGACAACCTCTGTACCATCCATACATACGATCGTATCTACGACTGTACTTGTTACATATTCATGTACGATTGCTTTCGCCGCTGCCTGCGCTTCCTTCTGTCTGGTCTTCAACGTTGTCATATCCATATAGTAGTTAATATGGGAATGATTCGTTGCAAAATGTCCCGGCATAATCTTTACTGACAATAAGTTGCTATATTGCGAATATACTTTCATTACCTGGTCTTCCATAAAATAACCCTCCCTGATTTTTTAATTGATTAAGTTCTATCTTACCCTTTTTTAGCATGCTTGTAAAGTACGGGTCTGATTCCTCATCTGATTTCTTATTCAAATAACTCTGTCAACACCCATCGTCCATCCTCGAATATTGCCGTTTGTGTTACGGGATATGGTTCTTTCTGCGGTTCATCTGCCGGCCATTCCACCGTAGCCGTTGCCGTAAAGGTACACAGGTTGCCCTCTACGGAGTCAATCGTTAATGCATAATCACTCCAGTCTACATAATATCCCTTCGCACCATCATAATTTATATCCAGATACAGCATGCCATCCTGATCATAATATTTCTGTACTCCTTCCTCCGGAAAGTTGTATAACAGACGGTCTGCTTCCTGTTTACAATAAATAGAACGGATATACTCCTCAAAAGATGCATAATCCGCAAAATAGTTCGTATCTATCTGCCTTCCGCTCTGTGATAAATCTGCCGATGGATCTGTCGGCAGGCTGCTATAACCAAACCATGCATTGCATTTTATATTTCCGGCAATCAGACGGCGCAGATCATCCTCCGTAATTGCAGCAACATCTTCTGTTATCGTTTCTGTAGAAGTTTCTGTTTTACTGCTCTCCTCGCTTTCCGAAGCTTCAGAAGTTATTTCTGCGCTGGTGGATACTGTGGCAATTTCTCCATTTCCTACCTTATCCATATGTGACGGCACCGATCTAAGACCGCAGGCTCCCAACATTCCCATACCGGCCATCAGCATTCCGGCTATCACTGTCTTCTTAAAAAGTTTAATTCTTCCCATACGAAATCCTCCCTTTCTCTTGTCAGAATATTAACACTCCCAATCTACACATTCTCATAATTCCAATATAGCATATTCCATCCTTGTGTCAATTCATTCTCCGATCTGTCAGTTTTTCTTCATTTTTGTTTGGATTGAATTTATAGTACGTCTATGCTACGCTTGTTTACAGACAAAGATTTATTTCTCCGATTATTATGTTTACTATGATAGAAATGAGGTGCCGGATTTTGATTTCACAGACTGTTTCTCCCATTAAGGTCGGTATTACCGCCTGCTCCAACCCACACCCGGTAAGCTTCCTTCCGGAGCTTGCTGCTCTACAGCAGACCCTCCGTAATCTGGGGCAGGAGTCTGTCTGCAGTCCATATCTTTTCTCAGATGAATGTGGTCTGTCCGGCAGTGGAACAGAACGCGGCGATGCCCTCATGCAGCTTTTCAATGATCCGGAAATGCGGAATATCTATGATATTTCCGGTGGAGATATGGCAAATGAGGTTCTCATCCACCTGAATTATAACGAGATTCGGGAAAGTTCCGCCACCTTCTGGGGCTATAGCGACCTGACAACCGTTATCAATGCGATTTATACCCGGGCAGGGAAACCTTCCGTCCTTTACCAGATCCGGAATCTGATTGGAGAAAATGCTTCCTTACAACAGGCTCGTTTCCGGAATGAAGAGGAGCTATTCCATTTTTCCTATGACTTTCTGCAGGGTACTTCTATGTCCGGCACTGTTGTCGGCGGAAATATCCGCTGTTTTCTGAAGCTCGCAGGGACTCCTTATTTTCCGGATTTGAATGGTAAAATCCTACTGCTGGAGGCTCTGGGTGGCAGAATCCCACAGATGATCACTTATTTAAGTCAGCTGGAGCAACTGGGTGCCTTCCGGGCTGTGAACGGAATCCTGCTCGGCACTTTCACAACCATGGAACGTCATGGCTATGTCCCGGACATGCCGACTCTGGTCCGTAACTTCGCCGGTCCACAGGTGCCGATTGCTAAAACCGCAGAGATCGGTCACGGCTCCGATGCCCGTGCGATCCGCATTGGTTCTTACTATGAATTGTGTTGACAAATAGCACTTTCTCTGCTAGTCTGACTATTGTTAAAACCATTTGTGGATTTTTCCGGGCATTGTGCCATCTTTTCGCCACATAACAGTCAATCTGTTATGTGTTTTTTTATGCCCGACAGAAAGGAATTTTTATGAACCAGACATTTATGAAAGAACGCAAGATCCTGCCGCTGATTCTATCCATGGCGCTTCCTATGGTGATCTCCATGGCAGTGAATTCGCTTTATAATATCGTTGACAGTTATTTCGTTGCCAAGATCAGTGATGAAGCCATGACCGCACTATCCCTTGTCTTTCCGATTCAGAATATGATCAATGCCATTGCCATCGGCTTCGGTGTCGGTGTTAATGCCAGTATTGCTTATTTCCTGGGTGCCGAGAAACAGGAGGACGCAGATACCTCCGCCAGCTTCGGTGTTCTGCTCAGCCTCATTCACGGCATATTGTTAACCATTATCTGTATCCTGATCATGCCTGCATTCCTGCGCATGTTTACCTCAGATGCCGATATCCTGGATCTGGCACTGACCTATTCCAGACGCGTCTTTCTTTTTTCAGTATTTGTAAATGTCGGAATCTGTTACGAAAAGCTGTTTCAGGCAGTGGGAAAAATGAAGGTTTCTATGTTCAGTATGATCTGCGGCTGTGTTACCAATATTATCCTGGATCCGCTTATGATCTTCGGAATCGGTCCTTTTCCGGCCATGGGTATCCGGGGTGCCGCTTATGCCACAGGCATTGGCCAGTGTCTGACCCTTTTAATCTATCTTATTATCCTGGCATTGCGCCCGATCCCGGTTCATGCACATCCAAAATATCTGAAATGGAGACCGTCTCTGATCAGCCGTTTATATCAGGTCGGAATCCCAGCCACCCTGAATACCGCTCTGCCTTCCGTTCAGGTTTCCGTATTAAATCAGATTCTGACCGCATTTTCCGGACAATATGTACTGATTCTCGGTATTTATTATAAGTTACAGACCTTTATCTACCTGACCGCAAACGGCATGGTACAGGGCATCCGTCCACTGGTCGGCTATAATTCCGGTGCCGGTGAGACGAAGCGGGTACAGCAGATTTTCCGGACCTCTCTGATCCTGATCATGGGTATTATGGCAGTCGGAACCGCCCTGTCCCTGATTCTGCCTCAGCAGATCTTCGGCCTGTTCGCCCAGAATCCGGACGTTGTTTCCACCGGTGCAAAAGCCCTCCGGATCATCAGCTTCGGATTCATTATATCGGGCATCTCTGTCACCTGCTCCGGTGCCCTGGAAGGATTGGGAAAGGGGCTTCCATCCCTGTTGATCTCCCTGTCCCGTTATATCATTATTATGCTGCCCGCAGCCTTTCTTTTAAGCCGGCTTGCCGGAGCAACCGGAGTCTGGTGGTCCTTCCCTGTCACAGAGCTCCTGACCGCCATCCTTTCACTCATTATATGGAAAAAATATGGAAAATAAGAATAATACTAGATCAAATTCAGATGTTTCAGTCCATTCCAGATACCATCCGCATGAATATCCGTAGTAACATAATCTGCCTGTGCTTTTAAGCCCGGCAGACCGTTGCCCATTACAACTCCGGTCTCTGCATATTCAATCATCTCATAATCATTGGAACCATCACCGAATGCCACCGAGTCTTCCCTGCTCAGTCCCATGGAATCAAGCAGCCTCTGCATTCCGGTAGCCTTATTCACTCCCCGCTTCGTCATCTCGCCAGAATAAATAATATCGTCACCAAAGCTGCAGCCTGTCAGCTTAAAATATCCATCAGTCCTCGCATCCAGCTCCTTCTGTAACTCATCCACAGTCGCATCCGCATGGAAATATACACCACATTCCAGATCCTTTATTACAGCCGGGTTCTCGCACACCACCATATCCTTCCGGATACTGTTGGCCGTCTTTCCGCCTGACAATGCCTGTGCCATAACCGCATTGCTTGCAGCGGTCAGGAAACGTCCCGGATATCCCTGCAGAAAATAAGCCGCCCCATGACGATCAAACAGATCCACCAGCTCCTGCAGCTTTGACTGCTCCAGTGTACTATGATAGATCACGTCATTTCCTTTCCGGATATAAGCACCGGCAGATGCCACAACGCCATCAAACCCCAGCTCCAATAAAAAAGGATAAATGATCGAGTACGGTCTGCCACTGCAAATCGCGATTTTATGTCCATTCTCCTTTAACCGATGCAGAGCCTGCATTGTGCTTTCCGGCACCTGCATTTCAGAGTCCAGTAAAGTTCCATCAATGTCAAAAAATACCAATTTACTCATATCATTTATCCTCTATTATTTTATTTTGCGTCCCGGATAATCTGGCGGATTGGAAGTACACATCCGGGAGATACCGATAATTCATCAATTCCCATTTCCAGGAATGTCTCTGTCAATTCCATATCAGCACCCAGCTCTCCGCAGATACCGGCCCAGATGCCTGCCTCATGTGCATTCTTTGCAACCATACGGATCAGTCGGAGAATTGCCTCATGATGCGGATTATAGAATGCATCCAGCTTCGGATTCTGACGGTCGATGGCCAGTGTGTACTGGGTCAGGTCATTCGTTCCGATACTGAAGAAATCTACATGCTTTGCAAGCTGATCGCTGATGATCGCCGCTGCCGGTGTCTCGATCATGATTCCTTCCTCTACTTCCCCGATCGGAACGCCTGCTGCCCGCAGCTCTTCCTTCACCTGTGCAGAAATCTCCTTAATCTGCTCTACTTCTTCTACCGAAGTGATCATCGGATACATAATGGCAATATTTCCGAATGCGCTGGCACGGAACAATGCACGGAGCTGTGTCTTAAATATTTCCGGTCTGGACAGACAGATTCTGATTGCCCGGAAGCCAAGCGCCGGGTTATCCTCCTTATCCAGATCAAAATAATCCACCTGCTTATCGGCCCCGATATCCAGTGTACGGATAATGACCTTCTTGCCGGCCATGGTCTCTGCCACACGCTTATAAATCTGGAACTGCTCTTCCTCTGTCGGATAATCCTTGGACTCCAGATAAATAAACTCACTCCGGAACAGACCGATTCCTTCTGCATCATTCATCAGAACAGTTGCCAGATCCGATACATTCCCGATATTGGCATATAAATGCACCTTCTGTCCAGACTGTGTAACAGTCTCTTTTCCCTTCATGGTCTGGTAAAGACGATTCCGTTCTTCCTCTTCTTCCTTGCGTTTCCGATATTCAAGAATCGTTGTCTCATCCGGATCCACATACAGGATTCCCTCTTTACCATCTACAATTGCAAGCTTTCCGTTCCACTCCTTCCGGATCTGAATTCCGATCAGCGCCGGAATCCCCATGGTTCTTGCAAGAATCGCGGTGTGAGAATTCGTAGAACCATGCTCTGTTACAAATGCCAGAAGCTTGCTCTTATCCATTTTTACCGTTTCACTTGGTGCCAGATCATCAGCAACCACGATCACCGGCTCGGCTCCCAGTTCTCCGGTACTTCCCTTTCCGGTCAGTACAGATACCACCCGGTCGGAAATGTCCTTAATATCTGCCGAACGTGCCTGAAAATATTCATCATCCATATTCGCAAACATTTCAGCAAAATGATCTCCGGTCATGGCAACTGCATACTCTGCATTTACCTCCTGTGATGTGATCATATTGGTGATTGAATCATTATAATCATCATCCTCCAGCAGCATACTGTGAACCTCAAATACCTGTGCGTTCACCTCACCGACTTCCTGAACTGCCTTCTCATATAATTCCTGAAGCTGTTCGATCGCAGTCTCCTTGGCCGCCTCATAACGTGCCAGTTCTGCCTGAACATCCTCCACATGTCTTCGCACAATCTGACCCAAATCCTTAGAGTAGAAGAAAATCGGTCCGATTGCAACCCCATTAAAAACCTTTTTTCCCGTATACTTTTCCATAAGCTCCTTCTTTCTCAGGCTTATAAATTTGCTTCAAAAAATGCCTGAATCTCTTTTGCTGCCTGCTCCTCATTCTCGCCTTCTACTTCAACTGTCACTTCATCATTCTGCTTTACGCCAAGAGCCATGATCGCCATCAGCTTTCTTGCGTCAGCGCTGCCCTTTGCTGTCTTTAATGTAATGGTTGCAGGATATTTCTTAGCCTCTTTTACTAAGATTCCTGCCGGTCTTGCGTGGATTCCTACCTCGTCTGTGATTGTGTACTTGAATGATACCATAGTTCATTTCTCCCTTCTTTTTCTATTATTGTTTTTGACGATGCCGTGATTTTTATTCATAGAGTTTAAAAAACCCGGACACGAAAAAAATCTTTATAGATCTTCACATGTCCGGGTTATGCCAACTCAATGTTACACCCCGCAAATAGGAGTATGTAGTTAATCACTTGCTTATATTCCCATAATAAAAGATATTAAAATATTTGTCAACTACGTTCTTCTAAAAAATTAATTTTTATTGTGTGGCAGCAGCTGAAAGCTCGCACAGCTTATTACTTTGGCAAGTTGCGGTTTGTAGAGACAGCTCTGCCCAACGCCGCTCCGGCTGTAAGCGGATGCAGGATTTAGCATTAAATATGAGATGTCGCCTTC
>CABQJA010000035.1 GCA_902464345.1 uncultured Clostridium sp. | reverse complement strand
ACCTGCACGTCGGGGACACTAGAACCTAAATCTAGCGCGTCTGCCAATTCCGCCATGCCCGCTTAGCAAGTTCGATTATAACAAGTTTTAACACCTGTGACAAGCTCTTTTTCGTTATTTCAGCACTCCCGAAAGCCGTATCTGCATCCCGGATTCCTGCATCCGATCATATCCGTAATCCGATGTCTGTCTGGATTCTACTGCCTGTGATGACCATTCCAGCCGCTGCATTTCATTTGTATAAAGCTTCACCGCGACAATTACTATCAGGATCCCGCTAAGCAGTCCCATCAGGCACCCCAGCCAGACCGCTGCTGCATTCCGACGCCTGATCTGCTGTTTCCGGCTCAGCCGTCGCTGTTCTACCTGTCCCTGCCGGGTCTGTTCCCGATCTGCACCTTCCCGACTTCTGTATTCCTGATTTATATTTATATATCTCTGATTCATCCGATTCCGCTCCCCTGTTTCTTGATAATTTCAGGGTAGCATACCGGCTTATCCTATCAGCAACATATCGGCATCAAAACAGCATCATTTTTCTTAATCCGTTCCCAGCGTAATTTCTCCGTAATTTTCACCGAAGTGACAGTAGATCTCTGCACTGTCTGCACCATCCTTCATCTGATATACTCCGATTCCCATTGTTTCATCATCCCAACCGTTTTCATACAGCAGCTCCCGGTCCGTAATCTGATCTGTCAGTTCGATCCCTTCCATCTCATAGTAGCTCTGAAATACTTCCGGAAGCTTCTCGATCCAGGCTGCGGCCGTTTCTATATCCAGAGGTTCCTGCGGCCGATACGCATCCAGCGAACAATAGTAATGATAATTAAGCACTTTGCCGGTCGCATCATCAATGGTCATATTATAACTGACGCCTTCTGCCTCCATGTATACCTGCCACACAACAAAGCTCAGATTTTCTTTTGAAAGAACCAGCAGCTGTGCATCTGCACTCCAATCTGACAATTCACCTCTTAATGGCCCGACTCCGCCCTTTTGATTCAAAATCCAGGGAGTAAACACCTGTACAGCCTCTATTCCAATCTCCTGAATCTCTGTCTCGGAATGCTCCGGCTCCATTCCGTTATACAGATCCATGATCAGATACTCCTGCCCCATTACATTTGCTTTCTGAATCAGCTGATTTGCCACATGAAAGGAACCATTCTCCATGGTATAGGTTTCCACATTTGTCTGGATCTTACGGTTCTGTATTCCAAATACCCATTCCGGCAGGAAGAATCCTCCAACCAGCAGAACAAGTGCCGCCAGTACAATCAGAATATTCCGCTTTTCAGGCTTCTTTCTCTGCTTCTTTACCCACTTCATTCTGCCTCTCTCCCTCCGTGTATGTATGCCGTCACTTCAAATCCGTGCGGTTCCACCCTCTGAAACTGCAGTTCTCCCTGATGTAATTCCACAATTCGGTCACATAACGTCAGTCCAAGGCCTGCACCTCCCATTTTTCTGGATCTTGCCTTATCTTCCCGGTAAAAGGCCTCCGTCAGATGTCGCAGTGCCTCCTCGGATACTCCGCTTCCGTTATCCGATACCGTAAGACAGCATCCATCTGCGAGCATGGTAAGAAATACCTGAATCCTTCCACCCTCCGGCATTGCCTTCCGACTGTTATCCATCAGATTCAGAAGCAGTGACCGGAACAGATCCGGCTCCAGCAGGCAGCTTCCCTGCTGGCACTCACAGCTTACCTCTATATGATTCTTCTGATATACCGGCGCAATATGCCGGACCATATCCTCGACGATCCGTCCCGGATTTCCTTCCACCAGCTGGATGCCTGTCTTTTCCATAGAGAAAATATCCAGCATTTTAAAGGAAAGCCGCTCCAGACGCTTTCCTTCCGTGTAAATATAGTTTGCCGCCTCTGCCTCTTCCTCCGGTGACAGGGTCTGCCGCCGGATCAGATCTGCATAGCCGATAATGGAGGTCATCGGTGTTTTCAGTTCATGCGCAAATCCACCCATAAACTGCTCTTTCGCCTCCATAGTATCCTGCATCTGTTCCATACCGGTCTCGATCTGCTCTGCCATATGATTGAAATTCTTTGCCAGAATCCCGAACTCATCCCTGGTCCGCACATTGGCACGATATGACAGATCTCCGGCTGCTAATTGCTTCGTTGCATTGGACAGCTTTGACAATGGTCTTGTCAGAATATAGGCGATCAGCCACACCAGTATCAGACAGGCAATCTGCATAACCAGATAGACCCGTTTATATACCTTCTCCTGTGTATCCCGGCTGGTATAGATCGGAGTTATATCATATGCCGCAGCCAGCGTCATACATTTCTCACCCACGATCAGTGCCCCGTCAATCCGCAGATACTGTCTGCCTGCATGATCCTGAAATCCACTCAGCTCCGCCATTCCGCTCTTAAGATTCTGGGTCTCTCCGGTCTGTTCCCATGTGGAATACTGCAAGACATTCCCTTCTTTATACAAGACCTCATTTCCGTCCTTCAGGCATAATGCTGCCCAGGATGCACTTCCCTGACTGGATAACCGTTCCAGAATATCGGAGATCACCTTCTCATCATTCCAGCTGTCTATGCCATTCACCAGCTGAAGGGTATTCAGAATGGTCTGATAGGACTGTTTGGCATTCGTCTTCTCCTGTTCCAGGGCAGAACGAAAGGAACCGGAAATCAACACCGTACCTCCGATTCCATAAAAAACTGCCAGCAGGCAGCTGATGCATAATGTGATCTTATATCGAAATCTCATTCCTTTACCTCAAAGCGATAGCCTACCTTGTTCACTGCCTGGAGTTCTCCCTCCAGTCCCAGCTTTTTCCGCAGCCGCTGTACATGCAGATCAACCGTTTTGCTTCCGTATTCCAGCTCACCGCCCCATACACGTTCATAGATTGTTTCCCGGTATAATGCGGTATTGGGATTTCGCATAAACAGTAACAGCAGCTCATATTCCTTTCTGGTCAGTGCTATCTCGGTTCCACCCTTCGTCACCTGCATGGAGCGGGTATCCACCTCAATATCCTGAACACGCAGGATTTCCTCCGTCTTCTTATAACGGCGCAGAACAACCTCGACTCTTGCCTGCAGCTCCATGACATCAAACGGCTTCACAATATAATCCTCGGCTCCCAGCCGAAGCCCCTTGACACGATCCTTCACACCGCCCTTTGCCGTCAGGAATATCACCGGCACCTCTTTCGGTGCCAGATATTCCATCAGTGAAAATCCGTCGATTTCCGGAAGCATCACATCCAGCAGAATCAGATCATAGTTTACCTGCTCTGCCTTCTCCAGTGCCGTCATGCCATCAAAGGCACAGTCCACCCAGTAACCTGCCTGCTTCAATGTCAGCTTAATATAATTTGCAATTGGTTTCTCATCATCTACTACTAATATTCGAATCATAATCCTACTTCATATCCGCTGTAATCGGTTCAAATGTACGTTTTTCCTCTCCGGACTTTTCTTCCTTCTTCGCTGCTGCGATTGCCTCTTCACAGAATACGTCCTGTGCGCAGATCTTATCCTTTCCACGCAGATCCTGCTTTACGTAGGTTCCGTCCGGCTGCAGGATATAAGCCTTCAGGGTGTCAGCCAGCTGGACATCCAGAATGTGCTTAGCCTGTTTCTTTGCCTGCGGATCCTCTACCGGGAACATGATCTCCACACGTTTATCCAGATTTCGCGGCATCCAGTCTGCACTTCCCATATAAATATCTTCAAATCCATCATTGTAGCAATAAAGAATCCGGGCATGCTCCAGGAAGTTACCAACGATCGACCGCACTGTGATATTCTCACTCAGTCCCGGCACACCGGCCCGCAGACAGCAGATACCACGGACGATCAGCTCGATCTTGACTCCGGCTGCAGATGCTTCATATAAGGCTGCCATAACCTTCGGATCACACAGGGAGTTCATCTTTGCAATGATATGTGCCTGCTTTCCGGCTCTGGCATTCTCTGCCTCACGCTTGATCAGATCCAGTACGGTATCCTTCAGCCAGATCGGTGCAACTGCCAGCTTATTCCAGCTTGCCGGCTCAGAATATCCGGACAGCATATTAAATACTGCGGTTGCATCCTCCCCAATGGAATCGGATGCCGTTAAAATACCGGTATCTGTATAAAGTCTTGCTGTTACATCATTGTAGTTACCGGTTCCCAGATGTACATAACGCTTGATACCATCCTCTTCCCGGCGGACTACCAGGGCAATCTTGGAATGCGTCTTTAAGCCTACCAGACCATAGATAACATGGCATCCGGTCTTCTCTAACATCTTTGCCCAGTTAATATTATTTTCCTCATCAAATCTGGCCTTTAACTCTACCAGTACCGTAACCTGTTTTCCGTTCTCAGCGGCCTGTGCCAGTGCTGCAATGATCGGTGAATGACTGGATACACGGTAAAGTGTCTGCTTGATGGCCAGTACATTCGGATCCACCGCCGCCTGACTGATAAACTGTACGACCGGATCAAAGGTCTCATACGGATGATGGAGGAATATATCCTTTTTCCGGATCTGATCAAAGATCGACTCCTCGCTGTTTAACTCCGGCACCGGCTGTGGTGTGTACTTCGGATTCTTCAGATGATCGAATCCGTCCAGTCCGCTCAGCTTGCTCAGGAATGTCAGATCCAGAGGTCCGTTGATTGCAAAGATATTCTCTTTCTCAACTTCCAGCTGCTTTACCAGCTGATTCAGTAATTCCTTATCAATGCTGTCCTCAACCTCCAGCCGGATTACCTCGCCCCACTGGCGCTGCTTGATCTGGCGTTCGATCTCCTTTAACAGATCTGCGGCATCATCCTCATCGATCGTCAGATCCGCATTTCGCATGATCCGGTACGGATGTGCACAGGTCACTTCATAGTTTAAGAACAGCTTTGCAATATTCTTTTCGATTACTTCTTCCAGAAGAATGACCTCCTGGACACCATCCTGCTCACTCGGAACGTGCACGATTCTCGGAAGCACGGATGGCACCTGTACGGTTGCGATCTCCACTTCCTTGGAGTCCTTCTTGCGGATCAGGGCACCGATATTCAATGTCTTATTTCGGATTAACGGAAACGGACGGGATGCATCTACCGCCATCGGTGTCAGGACCGGATATACATCCTTATCAAAAAAGTCATCTACATAACTGCTCTGTGCCTCTGTCAGATTCTCATGATGTGTGATCACATGCAGTCCGTTCTTCTCCAGCAAAGGAAGTAAAGAACGATTATAGGTCATATACTGACTGTTCATAAATTCCTTTGTCTTCGGAATGATCTTCTCCAGCTGCTGTTCCGGCGTCATCCCGGCAATATCTGTCTTCTTATATCCCGCATGCACCATATCGATCAGAGATGCCACGCGCACCATAAAAAACTCATCCAGATTGGATGCTGTGATTCCCAGGAACTTAATCCGCTCAAACGGCCGGATCGTGCGATCCTTTGCTTCTCCTAAAATTCTACAGTTAAACTCCAGCCAGGACAATTCCCGATTCACATAATAGGATGGCTTTTTCCATTCCTTTCCTGATTCCTTATTTGATTTCTTATCTGCCATTATACGTTCCTCCTCTGCTTTAATACCGGACGAATTCCGAAAATCTGTTCAAAGAAGTCTGCCTTCTGCTTAAACAGGGCAGCCTCCAGAGTAATATTATTTACCGTATCAACTACGATCACAAGCTTCCGCTCCTTCACCTGGATCGTAAACTTCTCCACCTTCTGCTTATGTGAACGATCCAGTGCATTTGCCACACGCAGGATTGCTGCCAGCTTCGCAACCGTTGTATAGGATGCATCTCCCAGAGAATCCTTTACCTGCGGATAAGCCGGCAGATACAGAGTATTGTAACGGACTGCATTTGCGACCTCCTCCCGTTCCTTATGGGACAGTCCCATCATCTCGGTTGACATGATGATACTGTAGGAGTTATTTGCTACATTCTGCATATTAATAAACTTTCCACAATCATGCAGGATACATGCGATCTGCAGCTGTAACCGCTGAGTCCGCCCCATACCATGCAGCTTTCTGGTGGCATCAAAGATTGCCAGTGCCAGATTGGTGATATAGGAAATATGTGTTTTATTGCATTTATACCGCTTCGCCATTGCCATTGCAGAAGCCAGAATGTCCTCCTCAAAAGCTCTTCCGATGGTATACTTCTTTGCCTGATCTACATAATCTGCCACAATACCGTCTGTCAGATTAATATCATGCAGGAAAATGGCATCTGCCTTTGTGGTCTCTACCAGTGTCCGGTAGATGATGATTGCCGGTTGGATCAGGGTCGCCCGTTCAAACGGTACCCCATAATGTAATGCCATCTCCTGTGGGGAAGCATCCATGATCTTTTTATAAATGTAATCAATCTGATCCTTACTCATCAGATTCTTTAACTTCAGCTCCGGTGCGATCTTCTGTAATGCCTGGATCTCATCTCCGATGGCAATTACGTTCTTAATATTCTTATCACCCAGATACATGGTATTGAATGTACTTAATTCATTCTGAACAAACTCCTCCAGAACTTCCTCTCCATTGGACACTCTGGCCTCAATGCCGGACATCATATCACGCACCCGGACAGATCCGATCTTGATGTTCTGGGTTGCAGTCAATAACTGTTTCTCAAACAACGAGATCTGAATACTTCCGGCACCCATATCCAGAAGTGCTGTATTCTTACTGGTGATCTCGTCAAACTCTTTCATGGTAGAAGCACATCCCTTTAACATCATGAACCGATGCTCCGAGTTGCTCAGGATGCATACCTGAAAGCCGGTGCGTTGCTCGATCATTTCAATGATCATCAGACTGTTACTGGCCTCCCGGATCGCACTGGTTGCATATGCCCGATATTCCTTACAGTCATACTCCTTCATTTTGTCTTTAAACTTCATCAGACAGTCACATAATTCATTAACCTTCTCATTGCTTACATACCCCAGACGGTATGTGTCACTTCCCAGCTCCAGGATGTAACTGATGCAATCCAGTTCTTTAAATCCCTGCTTTGTAGTGATCTCAAAGATCTTCATTGATATATCATTGGATCCTACATTGATTGCGGCAAATACCTGATACGCCATACCTACTCCTCCGTTTCTGTTCTATCCCTTGATTTTCATCCGCGTGTTACGCTTCCGATTCTTTCGTATAATAATTTCCCAATATTTTAAAATCTCCGGATTCGCTCCGGACTCCGGTGATTGCATTCCGGACCGCTGCATTTGACAGATTACCCTCAAATGTAATGAAAAAACGGTATTCCCACTGTCTGCCCGGCAATGGTTCCGATTCAATGCTTGTCATGTTCAGATCATTGAATATAAAATGCCCCAGTGCATTATAAAGGCTTCCGCTCTCATGCGGCAGTGAAAAGCTGATACTGATCCGGTTTGCTTTCTTTGTATAAATGCACCGCTTGGACACAACTACGAACCGCGTCGTATTATTCTTCTGTGTATTGATCTCCGGATCCAGAACTTCCAGACCGTAAATCTGTGCCGCACGGATACCGGCGACTGCTGCCTGCGTCTTATCTCCATCCTGCTTTACCTTGGATGCGCTGACTGCCGTATTGGCAAGCGGCACCTGTTTCCAGCCGTGTGCATCCAGATACGGCTTCGTCTGTAGCAATCCCTGCGGATGCGAATATACAGTCTGAATATCTGAGATCGTAGCTCCCGGCACTGCCAGCAATGCCTGTGACACTGCCAGATCAATGCTGCCTACGATTGCCACCTCATGCTCCTGCAATAAATGATAGATCCCGGAAACAAAGCCGGCAGAAGAATTCTCGATCGGTAATACTCCGTACTCTGCCCGATTCTCTTCGAGTGCCTGAATGACATCCTCGAACCGCTCTACATGAAAATTCTCAACCTGATCCCCGAAGAACCGGAGCATTGCCTGCTCACTGAAAGCACCCGGAACACCCTGATAAACCACCTGACTGCCCGGCTTCATATCCAGACTGTCAACTGCTGTATACTCGGATTCAATGTACCGATCCCGGTCTCCTAATATCTTATACTGATACCGTCTGCTGATCGACATGATCTGCAGGAACAACTCTTCTATGCTGTGGCGGTTAAACTCACTGTCTGCCAGATCCCCTAACTTCTTAAGCTTCTCCAGCTCCCGCTGTCTGTCATAGATTGCTTTACCGGTTCCACGCTTGTTCTCAGCCACCTCACCGGCCAGAAGCATCCGCTTCTGAAACAGCTCTACCATCTGCTTGTCTACAATATCTATTTCCTGTCGTATCTGATTTAAATCCACGTTCCTGCCTCTTTTCTATCGCTTATTCTTCTGTGATCGATCTGTCATCTTCCGACTGCACGGATCGGGTGCTCCCGGATTTGGATCTAGTCCTCCTGTAAAGCCTGCAACATCTGCATAACAGTCTTTCCGGTAATCGGATGTCTGAGATATGGTGCCAGCTCCGCAAGCGGCTCCAGCACAAATGCCCGTAGCTGCATTTCCGGATGCGGAATGCACAGGGTCGGACTGTCAATTATCTCCCGGTCATATAATAAAATATCTACATCCAAAGTTCTCGGTCCCCAGTGAATCTCTCTGGTCCGGTTCCGCCCCTGCTCGATCTCATGTGCAAAATCAAGCACCTCTTCCGGTGTCATCAATGTCCGGCAGGCAATGCAGGCATTCAGAAAGAGATCCTGTTCTGTATAACCATACGGCTCTGTCTCCAGATAAGAGGATACCCGCACATCCTTATAATCCGGATTCGTCTTTAACATCTCCACTGCGTAATCCAGATGCTCCTTCCGGTCGCCCATGTTGGAACCAATGCTGAAATACACCGTATGCCAGCTCCGTTCAATTGCTACCGATACCGTATCGATCGGAAGCATGATCGGTGCCCATGGCTTCTTGATCTCCAGCCCAATCTTCTGTAGGGTCGGATACTTCTTTAATAACCGGTCTGCAAGGGTCTCGGCAACCGCCTCGATCAGCTTATAATTCCGTTCCTCCATGATCTTCTTGATGTCATGGCAGACCTCCCCGTAATTAATCGATTTCTCCAGAGAATCTGTCTGCCCCGCAGCTCTGGTATCTGTAAACAGGGTAGCCGATACCAGAAACTTCTGTCCTAATGTATTTTCTTCCTCATATACTCCATGGTGGCAGAATACTTCCAGATTTCTGATTCGTATTTCGTCCATAGTAATTCCTTCCTTATTCTGCCCGCAGCATGGCCAGTGTCATCTTCGCTGTCCGCAGATTCTTCTCCACATCATGTACCCGGATGATCGAGCATCCCTTCATAATGCCAAGCACCGTCGTTGCCATTGTCCCTTCCTCGCGCTGATCTACCGGCAGATCCAGTGTCAGTCCGATCATGGACTTTCTGGAGGTTCCCAGCAATACCGGATACTTCAGGCTCTGCAAATCCTCCAGATGATTCATCAGGCTCAGATTCTGCTCCAGATTCTTGGCAAATCCGATACCCGGATCAATACATACCTGCTCCATATCCATACCGGCTGTTTTCGCCATGTCCAGACTCTCCTGAAGGTCTGCAACAACATCCTTTAAATAATTATCATAAACGGCTTCCTTCCGATTATGCATCAGGCAGGAAGCTACGCCTCCCTCTGCAATGACTGCTGCCATCGTGCCGTCCCATTTCAGTCCCCAGATATCATTGATCATATCCGCACCGGCAGCAATTCCTGCCTTGGCTACATCGGACTTATAGGTATCCAGAGAGACCGGAATATCCATCCGGCTCTTAATGGCCTCAATGATCGGGCATACCCGCTCGATCTCCTCTTCACTTGTAATCTTAATGTGGTTCGGTCTGGTAGACTCGCCTCCGATATCCAGGATATCCGTCCCCTGCTTCACCAGCTCCTCCGCATGAAACAGCGCCTGATCCATATGATCATAGCGTCCGCCATCCGAAAAGGAATCCGGTGTCACATTCAGGATTCCCATCATATATACCTGGTTCTCTGTATCAAACTGCCATTTTCCGATTCTCATAATTTCTCCTTTGCCCCAATCCTCATGTCTGTTATGTTTTTAATATATAATTCCGTGATTCCGCTTCTCCATCGGCCAGTAGCAGGTGTCTGCTGCCGGACAGTCAAAGCAGTTTCTGGATAGCTTATCTGCCTGATATAAGATTCTGCGGTATCGATCACCGATACCCTCCTGCTCCTCCGGGACAGTCTCTGCCTCCGCATGCTTATGTGCCGCTATCGCTCCTGTGATCCATGCAATCTCTGCCTCATGAAACCCACAATCCCGGAGAATTTCTCCCGCAATCTCCACACCGGCTTCATGGTGTGACTGTCCGTTCCGATATTCCACACTCCGTCCCAGATCATGAAGCAGTGCCATAGCATAAATGATCTCTTTCTTCAATGTCTGACCGGTCTCATCGGCCTCCAGACTCAGAATATAGGCGATTCTCGCCACATCCATCGAATGTTCCAGTCCATGCTTGCAATAGATTCTATGTACTTCTGCCTGCGTAATCTGCTGTCTGCATTCCTGAAAACGCTTATGCTGCAGGATTCTATCGATCCGTTCCATTTCTGTCTCCGATTCTTCCTATATAATATAAGGAACCAAATGCCACGATTACATCCTCCGGCTCCGCGTCCTGCTTCGCCAGTGCATATGCCTGTTCCGGGGACTCCGTGATCACTACCTCCGGACAAAACTGACGTACTTCCTCTGCCAGTTCCACTGCCGGAAGCGCTCTCGCATTATCCGGCACCGTCAGTACATAGACCTTATCTGCCAGCGGAACCAGCTTCCGAAACATCTCATAATGTGCCTTATCCCTTAATACACCTATTATATAAAGAATCCGTTTCTTTGTAAAATGCTTTCTCAGCTGCTCATACAACCGATTGGCAGCATCCAGATTATGCGCACCATCCCGAATCACATACGGATGCTCCTCCAAAATCTCAAATCTGCCCTTCCATCTGGCATGTTGTAGGCCATTTTGTATATTCACATTTTTCAAACCATTCTTTTTGTATTCTGATCCTGTATCAATCAGTGCAGGACCTATTGTATTCAAGGCCTCGATTGCTGTAATCGCATTATAGATCTGATGCTTTCCCAAAAGACTCGATTTATAAATCACGTTTTTATAAGCAAACGTTTCATGCAACAAATCTTCTTTTTGTATAGTCAATTCATTTAAATCCGGTACAATCGGCTGAATATTATGCTTCTCACATGCATTCAATAACACCGGCATTGCTTCCTCATTCACCGGATAGATCACACACGGAACCTGATCCCGCAGAATCCCTGCCTTCTCTGTGGCAATCTCCGGAATGGTACTGCCGAGAATCGCTGTATGATCCAGACTGATGGATGCAATGATCGTACAGAGCGGTCGTTCTACCACATTCGTGGCATCCAGTCTGCCGCCCATGCCGGTTTCTAACAATACAACATCCACCTGTTCCTCATAGAAGTACTGAAATGCGATTGCCGTTTCCAGTTCGAATGCGGTTACGGTTCCTTCTCCGTCTGATTCCATTGCAGAGACATGGGAAGCCACCCGGCTGAGCAGGTCGGCAAATCGTTCCTCCGACATATAGGTATCATTGATCTGAAATCGTTCCAAATATGTAAAGATCGTTGGCGAACTGTAGCGTCCAACCCGATAACCGGCATCCTGTAATACCGCATCCATAAAGGAAAGAATGGATCCCTTACCGTTCGTCCCCGCGATATGCACAACTTTGCAGCGGTTCTGGGGATTCCCCATCCGCTGCAATAGCCTCCTGATCTGTGTCAGTCCCAGTTCACTGCCTAACCGGTTCTTCTCTTCTATATAGGTCATTGCTTCCTGATAATTCATGTCTTCTAATCTGCCGCCTCTCCAAATCCTGTGTCATACGGAACATGCTGAATCAATGGTGTATTCTCATCAATCGGTAACAGCTCATACCCTTCTTCCTTCAACGTATCGATCAACTGCTGCAGGCTCTCAACCGTCGTATGCCTTGACTGCATATCATGCATCAGGACAATGGATGTATTATTCTGTCTGACACTGGTCATAATATTCTCAACCAGCTTATCCGGTGTCAACTCTGCCGATACCGCATCACCATTTAATGCATTCCAGTCATAGTACCGGATGCCCCGCTCATTCAGATAGGCGATGCATTCCTGTATCGGCACCTTCGCAACTGTATTACTGCTGCCTCCCGGGAATCGATAGATCTTTACTTCTTCTCCGGTCCTGTCATATAAGAACTTAGACAAACTGTCTACATCCGCTTCAAATGCATCCAATGATGCATACACCTGATTATAATCATGGGTATACGAATGCATTCCCAAGGTATGTCCTTCTTCTACAATTCTGGAATAATACGGCCAGTAGGACTCATCCTCCCGTGCAATTACAAAAAACGTAGCCTTTACATCATTTGCCGCCAGTATATCCAGAATCTGCCCGGTATATATACTCGGCCCGTCATCAAAGGTCAGATATACCCGTTTCTCTGTCTGCGTACCTGTTCCGTCACCATCCGCCGAATCCCCCGACTCACCATCCGGATTCTGGGGCTCTGTCGTATCCGCCGGAGCTTCCTGTGTATCTCCGGTCAGGCTGTCCACATCTACATTGGGATTGGACATCAGCGCTTCCTTACTGGACAAGATCGTGGTCTGTGCACCCGGCTGCATACCTGCGACCGCCATAACCCGTTTCTCCAGTCTGCCTACCTGTACCAGCATAACGATACAGGCTATCGACGGAAGAATCGTTGCCATTAAAAACAGCCTTACGATCCACATCTTATAGCTCTGAATCCGCTTCCTGCGTGCGGCATCTATATTCACTTTCGTTAATGCTGTGGAACTGCTGCTCCCTCTTTCCTCATTCACGAAATTCTATCCATTCCTTTTCCTGCATAATTTTACTCTTAGTATACCGCACTTTTCACAATCTATACAGTCCTAACTTTACATATTTCACAAAAAAATCAGGTATGAGTTGTCATACCTGATTTTCCTTCATTTATACGGGAGGCAGACATCGGAATGTCTGCTTCTGCTTATACGATTCTGACTCCTACTGCTCAAATAACAGATCACCGTAGGTTGGGAATGGCCATGCTTCCTTCGCTACCAGAAGCTCCAGTGCATCTGCAGGCTCTCTGACAGTACCCATAGAAAGGAATACTTCATCATGATAATACTTAGCCCATGCGCTGATATCATCCTCATAATCTGCTGCCTTATTTACAATCTCTGTAAATTTCGCAGTTGCTGCCTTTAATTCCAGAAGCTTCGCATCGATCTGACCGATCAGTTCCTTCTGTGCTGCAGGCTCAATGCCGATCAGCTGAATATTCTTTGCTTCAATCGCAAGCTTACCTTCATAATCCATAACAGCCGGAATGATCTGCTTATTAGACATCTCGATCATGGTCCGTGCTTCGATATTGATCTTCTTTGCGTAGTTCTCAAGCATAACCTCTGCTCTTGCCTCTAACTCGGTCTTGCTCATAACACCCATACGCTTGAATACTTCGATGGTCTTATCGGTTGTCAGATATGGCACTGCATCTACCAGACACTTGATGTTCGGCAGACCACGCTTCTCAGCCTCGGCTACCCATTCATCGGAATAACCGTTACCGTTGAAGATGATTCTCTGATGCTTGGTCAGCAAGTCACGGATCAATGTCTTAATGCATGCATCCTTATCCTCTGCAGCATCCAGCTGATCTGCGATCAGGGATAATTCATTTGCAACGATTGTATTTAACATCATAGTCGGCTGTGAAATCGGCTGTGTAGAACCTACCATACGGAACTCAAAACGGTTACCGGTAAATGCGAATGGTGAAGTTCTGTTACGGTCGGTTGCATCCATGGTAAAGCTTGGCAGTGTAGAAACACCGGACTCATATACCTTGGCCGGCTTACTGTGTTCTGCGGAACCGGTTGCAATGATCTGCTCTACAACACCCTCCAGCTGCTCACCTAAGAATGCGGAAATGATTGCCGGAGGTGCCTCGTTTGCACCTAATCTGTGGTCATTACCTGCAGAGGATGCTGACAGTCTCAAAATCTCTGCATTGTTATCAACTGCAGCTAATACAGCTGCCAGGAATAACTGGAACTGCAGATTGTCTTCCGGATTCTTACCTGGATCCATCAGATTCTCTCCGTCACTGGTGCTGAAGGACCAGTTGTTATGCTTACCGGAACCATTGACACCTGCGAATGGCTTCTCATATAACAGACATGCCAGATCATCCCGGAGTGCTACCTTCTGCAATGTCTCCATTAACAGGTAGTTGTTATCACTTGCTACGTTTGTTGTACCGAAGATAGGTGCGATCTCATGCTGTGCCGGTGCAACCTCGTTATGCTGTGTCTTGGCTGTGATACCGTATTTCCAAAGCTCTGCATTCAGGTCATTCATGAATGTAGAAACCTTTTCCTTAATGTTACCGAAGTACTGATCATCCAGCTCCTGTCCCTTTGGTGCCGGTGCACCGAATAAGGTACGTCCGGTCAGCTTCAGATCTTCACGCTGCATATACTTGGCCTTGTCTACCAGGAAATACTCCTGCTCAGGTCCTACATTGGCTGTAACCTTTGTCGGTTCCTTGCCAAAATATTTCAATACCCTCTTTGCTTCTCTGCTTAATGCATCCATAGAACGAAGCAACGGAGTCTTAAAGTCAAGGGAATCACCTGTGTAAGAGGTAAATGCTGTCGGAATACATAATACAGAGCAGCCATCTAAGCTGGTCTTTACATATGCCGGTGATGTACAATCCCATGCTGTATAGCCTCTGGCTGCACAGGTGGCACGGATACCACCGGATGGGAATGAGGATGCATCCGGCTCAGCCTTGATCAACTCCTTACCGGTAAATTCCATCATAACTTTGCCGCCGCCTACCGGAGTAATAAATGAATCGTGCTTCTCAGCACTGGTCTCTGTCAATGGGAAAAATACATGTGTATAATGGGTTGCTCCTAATTCAATCGCCCAATCCTTCATCGCCAATGCAACATCATCTGCCACATCGCTGTTTAATGGTTCTCCAAAATCAATGGTCTTTCTCAACTCGCGGTATGTAGACTTTGGAAGACGCTCCTTCATGGTCGCATCATCAAATACATAAGAGCCAAAAATTTCTGATACTTTTTGCATAATTTCTACTTCCTTTCTATTACTTCATACCCGCGCCATTCCGTGATGGGAAATAACTATTCGATGTACCTTCGCCAAATCCAGTTCCGTTCGGATATAACGTCTGCATTTCGTTCATCATACACAAAAAGGGTGCTCTCAATAAAGAGAACACCCTTGTTCCATACACATTCCGTACGCTTGTTATAATTAAAATAAACCCATTACCCGAAAAAAGCAAGACCTTTTTTCGAATTAATTTATCAATATCTCTTTTTTTCAATAATGGATTTCTAAGGAAGAACCTGATTTTTCAGTTCAGTGCCCTCCTCTACCGCACGGGCATTCTCCATAGTCACTTTTGCAATGGCTTCCATGGCATCTCTGGTAAAGAATGCCTGATGTGAGGTCAGAATAACATTCCGGAAGCTGGTCAGCCGGATCAGATCTTCATCTGTGATAATATCGTTTGATTTATCTTCAAAGAAATATTCGTCCTCTTCTTCATATACATCCAGACCTACACCGGCAAATTTCCGTGCCATTAATGCCTCGATCAGATCACCCGTATTGATCAATCCACCTCGCGAGGTATTCACCAGCAGCACACCATCCTTCATTTTCTCAATATTCTTCTTATTAATGATGTGTCTGGTATCCTTCGTCAGCGGACAATGAAGGGAGATCACATCCGACTCCCGGAACAGACGGTCCAGATCTACATACTCCGCATCCAGTCCTTTCACCGGATATGGATCATAGGCCAGAATGTGCATTTTAAATCCTTTCAGGATGTCGATCATCATCTGCCCGATCTTACCGGTTCCGATCACTCCGGCTGTCTTTCCGACCAGATCAATGCCCATTAATCCATTAATATTATAGTTAAAATCTCTGGTCCGCACATATGCCCGATGAATGTTCCGGTTCACGGTAAGCAGAAGTCCCATCGCATATTCCGCTACCGCCTCCGGCGAATAACTCGGCACCCGCAGCACCTTAATATCTGCCTCTTTCGCCGCCTTCAGATCTACATTATTAAAGCCTGCACACCGAAGCAGGATGGTCCTGACTCCCAGCTTCTTCAGTGCCTTGATCGTCTCCTTCCCTGCGTCATCATTCACAAAAATACAGACTGCATCATAGTTTTTTGCAAGGATGGCTGTATCCTCATTCAGCTTCACTTCCTGGAACTTGATCTTATATCCCATCTCCTCGCCAAGCGGCTGAAACCAGATCTTATCATAAGGCTTTGTATCATAAAACATGATTTTCATCTTAAACTACCTCATTTCATCAATCCTGACAGTTCAGACTGTCTGCTTCTTAGTATCGGATACTTTTCGGAAACCTATACTTGATTTATCATTGTAAGTA
>CABQJA010000034.1 GCA_902464345.1 uncultured Clostridium sp. | reverse complement strand
GTATAAAATAATTTATATAAGAGAAACAGATATGACAGAAATTACCGGACAGGAATTGGAGGCTTATATGCGAGTTGGATTAGGATATGATGTTCATAAATTAGTAGAAGGACGGAAGCTGATACTGGGAGGTGTTGAGATTCCGTATGAGAAGGGACTTCTCGGTCATTCAGATGCGGATGTACTGGTTCATGCAATCATGGATGCATTGCTCGGAGCCGCGGGACTTGGGGATATCGGAAGACATTTCCCGGATACCGATCCGAAGTATAAGGGGGCAGACAGCATGGTGCTTTTAAAGGAGGTCAAGGGATTGCTTGAAAAGAAGCTGCTGTTTGTGGGAAATATTGATGCAACGGTCATTGCGCAGAGACCGAAGCTGGCACCTTATATTGATGACATGAGGAAGAATATCGCCGGTGTTCTTGAGGTGCCGGAGGATTGTGTCAATATTAAAGCAACGACAGAAGAGGGCCTCGGATTTACCGGCAGTGGAGAAGGAATGTCGGCACAGGCAATCTGTGCATTGGAAACAATCGATAGTTTCAGCTATGATGTGACAGGAGGACCGGCAGGCTGTAATGGCTGTGCAGGCTGTCCGCGACCATGATAGCGGAGACAAATGCGGAGAGGCTGGTAGAACGGCTGGAGCAGAACCGGAAGCTGGAGTTGCAGGAGTATCAGACATTACTGGAAACCCGGTTTCTGGGTATGAGTGATGCCGAACAGAAAGCATTTGATACCTTTTTGTTTGAACGGGCAGTGCAGACGGCGAGACAGCAGTTTCAGAATCGGATCTATATCCGTGGACTGATCGAGTTTACAAATTACTGTAAGAATAACTGTTACTACTGTGGCATCCGAAGAGATAATAAAAATGCAGACCGATATCGGCTGACGGCAGAAGAGATTCTGCTCTGTTGTCGGGAAGGATATAAGCTTGGGTATCGGACATTTGTACTGCAGGGCGGAGAAGACGGATATTATACGGATGACAGGATCTGTGAGATTGTTTCTTCGGTGAAACGTCTGTATCCGGATTGTGCGGTTACACTGTCAATCGGTGAGAAGTCGGCGGAGAGCTACCGGAGATTTTTTGAAGCAGGTGCAGATCGGTATCTGTTACGCCATGAGACTGCGGATGCCGGACATTATGCAAGTCTCCATCCGAAGGAGATGTCCTTTGAAAACCGGAGACGGTGCTTATCCGAATTGAAAGCAATCGGCTATCAGGTAGGTGCCGGATTTATGGTAGGAAGTCCCGGTCAGACTGTAGAATGTCTGGCAGAGGATTTAAAATATCTGGAAGAATTACAACCCCATATGATCGGAATCGGACCGTATATCGTGCATAACCAGACCCCGTTTGCGGGTAGTCTGAACGGCAGTGTGGAGCAGACGCTGGTGCTGATCGGAATCCTGCGGCTGATATTTCCGAAGGTACTGCTTCCGGCAACCACGGCACTGGGAACGCTGGCAGCGGACGGAAGAGAGCGGGGAATCCTGGCAGGGGCGAATGTGATCATGCCGAATCTGTCACCGGTCGGTGTCCGTAAGAAATACAGTCTGTATGAGAATAAGATATGTACCGGAGAGGAATCCGCACAGTGTATGCAGTGTATCCGGAACCGCATGAAACAGATCGGATATGAGATCGTGGTAGACCGGGGCGATTATCCGGAATTATAAAGTAACGAATGCAAATAGAAGAAAGAAGGCTTAATTATGTGGAAGTATGACCCGAAGAGTAAATGTGCAGATGAATTTATTAACCATGAAGAAATCATGGAAACCCTGCAATATGCAGACGCACATAAGCATGATAAGAATCTTCAGAAAGAGATTCTGGAGAAGGCAAGGCTTCGAAAGGGATTAACACACAGGGAGGCGAGTGTATTACTGGCAAGTGACGTCGAAGAGATTACCGAGGAGATCTACCAGCTGGCAAAGCAGATCAAGCAGGATTTCTATGGTAACCGGATCGTGCTGTTTGCACCACTTTATCTGTCAAATTATTGTGTGAACGGATGCACGTATTGTCCGTATCATGCCAAGAATCATCATATGCCACGGAAAAAGCTGACGCAGGAGGAAATCCGGCGTGAGGTGACGGCCCTGCAGGATATGGGACATAAGCGTCTGGCAATCGAGGCCGGCGAGGACCCGGTAAATAATCCGATCGAGTATATTCTGGAGAGTATCCATACGATTTATAATATTCATCATAAAAACGGTGCAATCCGCCGTGTGAATGTCAATATTGCGGCAACGACCGTGGAGAATTACAGACGGTTAAAGGAAGCAGAGATCGGTACGTATATTCTGTTCCAGGAGACCTATCATAAGCAGAGTTATCTGGAGTTACATCCGACCGGACCAAAGCATGATTACAATTATCATACAGAGGCCATGGATCGTGCCATGGAAGGCGGTATTGATGATGTAGGATGCGGTGTGCTGTTCGGACTGGACAAGTACCGGTATGAGTTTGCCGGACTTCTGATGCATGCAGAGCATCTCGAGGCAGTGTTCGGCGTAGGACCGCATACCATCAGTGTACCGAGACTCCGGGATGCGGATGATATTGATTCCTCCAGTTTTAAAAACGGAATCGATGATGATACCTTTGCAAAGATCGTGGCATGTATACGAATCGCAGTTCCATATACCGGCATGATTGTGTCTACGAGAGAAAATCAGAAAACCAGAGAGCGGGTACTGCAGCTCGGCATTTCACAGATCAGTGGTGGATCCAGAACCAGTGTAGGCGGTTATGTGGAGCCGGAACCGGAGGATTTGAAATCCGAGCAGTTTGATGTCATGGATAACCGGACCCTGGATGAGGTCATGGCATGGCTGATGGAACAGGGACATGTTCCGAGCTTCTGTACAGCCTGCTACCGGGAAGGACGAACCGGAGACCGGTTTATGAGCCTTTGCAAGAGCGGACAGATTCAGAACTGCTGTCATCCGAATGCGTTGATGACATTGAAGGAATATCTGGTCGATTATGCATCTGAGTCCACACGGAAGCTGGGAGAGGCACTGATAACAGAGGAATTGAACAATATACCGAAAGAAAAGGTGAGACAGATCGTAGTAGAACATCTGGGACAGATTGAACAGGGTCAGAGAGACTTCAGATTCTGATCCGGGACCTATATGAATATGGCAGAAGAGGAAAGGGAGGATGTTATATGAGTATGAATGAAACACCAACCGGTGAACGGGTGCATATCAGTTTATTCGGAAAGAGAAATGCAGGAAAATCCAGTGTAATGAATGCTCTGATCGGACAGAAGCTTTCCATTGTATCGCCGGTAAAAGGCACCACAACGGATCCGGTGCGGAAAACCATGGAGCTGTTGCCGTTAGGGCCGGTGATATTTACAGATACACCGGGACTGGATGATGAGGGAACACTGGGAGAATTTCGAATCGAAAAGAGCTATCAGGTATTGGATCAGACCGATATCGCGGTTGTAGTTATTGACGGCGTGGTCGGCAAAGCGAAAGAGGATATTCAGCTGATCCAGCGCATCCGGGAGAAGAAGCTTCCGTATGTGGTAGTGTATAATAAGCAGGATCTGGTTGCAGAGCAGTCGGTGGAGACAGAAGCAGAGGAGCTGAGCAGTCTTCTGGAGCAGCAAAGAGCCGGACAGGAGGTAGCAATCCGGGTCAGTACAGAAAGTATGTATCATATACGGGAATTAAAAGAGCTTCTGGCAGCAATGAAGCCTGCACTGAAACCGGAACTGCCATTATTGTCAGACCTGGTGGAGGCAGGAGAAACGGTAATTTTAGTAGTGCCGATCGATAAGGCGGCACCGAAGGGACGTCTGATTCTGCCACAGCAGCAGACAATCCGGGAGCTGTTAGACATTGGGGCGATCCCGGTGGTGACCAGAGAGACAGAGCTTATGCTGACCTGGAAGCAGCTGGTAAAGCCGCCGGCTATGGTGGTGACGGATAGTCAGGTGTTTGAAGAGGTTGCACAGATGGTACCGGATACGGTAAGACTTACCTCGTTTTCCATTCTGTTCGCACGGCATAAGGGGGTACTGAAGCCGGCAATCGAAGGTGCGGAGAAGCTGCGGCAGCTGGAAAATAAGGATACGATTCTGATTGCGGAAGGGTGTACCCATCACAGACAGTGTGGGGATATCGGAACAGAGAAGCTGCCACGCTGGATCCGGGAGATCCATCCCGGAAAAGAGCTTTATTTTGAATTCTGCAGCGGAACGGAATTTCCGAAGGATCTGTCTCTTTACAGTCTGGTGCTGCAGTGTGGCGGCTGTATGTTAAATGAACAGGAGATCAGAAGCCGGTATCGGCGGGCGGCCAGCCAGAATGTCAAAATGACCAATTATGGAATTGCAATCTCAGAGATGAAAGGGATATTGAACCGGTGTATACAGTGTTTCCCTGAAATTGAAGGATGGAACCATGAATAGTGAGCATACGCACAAAGGAATGCCGGGAGTTGTAATTAAATACGCAGAAAAGAATCAGCGGGAGGCCATCCGGGCATTATGGCAGGAGGCATTTGCAGATCCGGAGGTGTTTGCGGACTATTATTTTGAACAGGTCTATCCGGAGAACCGGGTTCTGGTAGCAGAGAAAGACGGACAGATTCTGTCTATATTACATCTGAATCCCTATGAATGGCAGTTTGAGATGAACCCCGGACATCCGGTACGGTTGCACTATATTGTCGGGGTAGCGACCGGGCAGGAATATCGGCGGAAAGGCCTTATGGCAGAATGTCTGAGACGGGCTCTGCAGGATATGGAGCAGGCGGATGAGCCGTTTACGTATCTGATGCCGGCGAAGGAGGAATACTATACTCCTTTTGATTTTGTGCCGATTGCCAGACAGCGGATCTGGGAAAAGCCTGATAAGGGCAGCGACTGGATATTGCAGACAGCGGAACAATCAGCATGGGAGATCGGAGAACCGGAGCAGAAGTTTGATGGATCAGTGCAGGAGGCTGGAGAATCGGAGCCGCGGAGGCTGGTTCCTCCATGGAAAGCACGGAACTACCCATTGCGTACCGCGGTGTACAGACGTCGACTGGAAGCAGAGATGAAGTGTGACTGCGGTGGACTGATAGAATGGGCGGATTCCAAAGGATATGCGGCTTATGGATTTGAAGACGGGGATTCGAAAACGAGTCCGGTCATTATGCAGGTATATACGGAGGAAGCTACAGAAGAAGAAAGGAAACCGGTTTCTGATGTGATTGAGGAGACTGTTTGCCCGACCTTGTATGAGCGGTATGGAGCCTGTCGGATCCGATATGTGGAGAAACAGCCGATCATGCTCCGGATTCTGAATCTGGAACGATTTGTGAAGCTGCTTGCATATAAAGGAAAGGATGTAGTATATCATGTGCAGGTCAACGATACCATCTGCAGTCTCAATCAGGGCCGATTCCGGATCCGCTTATCGGAGAATGGCTGTACAGCAGCCAGACTTTCGGAAACGGATGAGACGGAGTGCAGGCTGCAGGAGATCGCCGAGCTGACGGAACAGCTGATAAAGGCTACGGATTTTGCGGATACATTATATATAATGGAGATTGTATAGTTGATATTTTCAGGCTAATTATATATAATGAGCGAAGAATATAGACCTGATAAAGGAGAAGACGATGAAGATTTACAATACAATGACCAGAAAAAAGGAAGAGTTTGTACCGATCCGGGAAGGAAAGGTCGGCATTTATGTGTGCGGCCCGACCGTATATGATTATATTCATATCGGAAATGCACGGCCGATGATCGTGTTTGATACCTTGCGCCGGTATCTGACCTATAAGGGATACGAGGTTAATTATGTATCGAACTTTACGGATGTTGATGATAAGATCATTAAGCGGGCAAACGAGGAAGGTGTAGATGCGTCTGTGATTTCCGAACGGTATATTGCAGAGGTTAAGAAGGATATGGCGGCACTGAATGTGCAGGAGGCTACCACACATCCACAGGCTACACAGGAGATCCCGGATATGATCGCATTGGTCGAGACACTGATCGAGAAGGGATATGCCTATGAAGTGAACGGAACTGTATATTTCCGGACCAGACAGTTTAAGGAATACGGCAAGCTCTCACATAAGAATCTGGATGATTTAAGAAGCGGTAACCGGGAGCTTAAGGTATCCGGTGATTCGGAGAAGGAGGACAGTCTGGACTTTGTTCTCTGGAAGCCGAAGAAGGAAGGCGAGCCGGCATGGGAATCTCCATGGGGCGAAGGCCGACCGGGCTGGCATCTGGAATGCTCCTGCATGTCAAAGAAGTACATTGGTGATATTATAGATATTCATGCCGGTGGTGAGGATCTGATCTTCCCACACCATGAGAACGAGATCGCACAGAGTGAGGCGGCGAACGGAACAGAGTTCGCAAGATACTGGATGCACAATGCATTCTTAAAGATCAATAATGAGAAGATGTCCAAGTCACTGGGAAACTTCTTTACGGTTCGGGAGATCGGGGAGAAATATCCGTTACAGGTGATCCGTTTCTTTATGCTGAGTGCACACTACAGAAGTCCGTTGAATTTCTCGGACGAACTGATAGAAGCTGCAAAGAACGGTCTGGAGCGGATTCTGACAGCCTATGATAAGATCAAGACCGCTGCAGAGCATGCGGAGACAGAGAGCCTGACCGAGCAGGAACAGGCACTGTGTGAGCAGATCGATGCATTTGTAAAGAAATATGAGGCTGCTATGGATGATGATCTGAATACGGCAGATGCGATCGCGGTTATTTTTGAACTGGTAAAGCTGACGAATACAACGGTTCAGACCGGATCTTCGAAGGCATATTGTGAGAAGGCAATGTCTACGATCAAGATGCTTTGTGATGTTCTCGGAATCGAAGTCGAGCGGGAACAGGAATTACTGGATGCCGATATTGAGCAGCTGATTGAGGAACGCCAGCAGGCAAGAAAGGATAAGAATTTCGCACGTGCAGATGAAATCCGGAATCTCCTGCAGGAAAAAGGCATTGCACTGGAGGATACCAGAGAAGGTGTAAAGTGGAAGAGAATTTAATCGAATATTTCAAAACAAATATGAATCTGCCACACCGGGATATCCGCAGTTATTCTCCGCTGGCACTGGCATATATCGGAGATGCAGTGTATGATCTGCTGATCCGGACGGAGATCGTGTCAAAGGGAAACTGTCAGGTAAATAAATATCACCATCAGGTGAGTGCAATCGTAAAGGCGCAGGCGCAGTCAGAGCTGATTCAGACTCTGATGGAGGAATTGTCGGAGGAAGAGCTGGAGATATACCGGCGCGGACGAAATGCGAATTCCTATACCAAGGCGAAGAATGCAAGTATGGGAGATTATCATCGGGCAACCGGCTTTGAAGCACTTTTGGGTTACCTGTATCTGACCGGGCGATATGAGAGGATCACAGATCTGATCCGGCTCGGCAGAGAGAAGCAGAAGGAATCATAGAAGAATCAGGAGATAGTATGCGATACGAAGAATATACAATTGAAGGCCGGAATGCGGTACTGGAGGCATTTCGCGCAGGCAAGACGATCGATAAATTATATGTACAGGACGGATGTCATGACGGCGTGTTAAATACGATTACCAGAGAAGCCAGAAAGCATGATACGATCATTAATTATGTTGCAAAGGAACGGATGGATCAGATGTCAACGACCGGTAAGCATCAGGGTGTGATCGCACAGGCAGCAGCATATGAATATGCAGAGCTGGATGAGATATTTGCAAAGGCAGAGGAAAAGGGAGAACCGCCATTTATTTTTATTCTGGATGAGATTGAGGACCCGCATAATCTTGGAGCGATTATCCGGACGGCGAATCTGGCCGGAGCACACGGAGTGATCATTCCGAAGCGGAGAGCGGCCGGACTGACGGCAACGGTTGTAAAGGCTTCTGCCGGAGCCCTGAATTATACGCCGGTCGTAAAGGTCACAAATATAGCACAGACGATTGAAGACTTAAAGAAACGTGGTCTCTGGTTTGTCTGTGCCGATATGAACGGAGAAACGATGTACCGCCTGAACCTTACAGGACCGATCGGTCTTGTTATCGGAAACGAAGGCGAAGGAGTAAGCCGGCTGGTTCGGGAGAAGTGTGATTATGTTGCATCGATTCCGATGCATGGAGATATTGATTCTCTGAATGCCTCCGTAGCAGCCGGGGTACTGGCTTATGAAATTGTAAGGCAGCGGTACAATGCCTGATTCCGCATTCAACGGTTATCAGTCATTCTCTAATAATGATTTATAAAATTCACAGTAATCTTTTCGCTTATCTGCGGTGAAAGCCATAGCTTCCCGTGGATGGCGGTTTAACTGTCCGGTGAACATGTACTGGAGGTCATATCCCCATACAACACCGGACTCTTTTAATGGAATCATATATTTTTCGATGAACTGCAGAAGGCTGTACAGGCTGTATTTCGGGTTCTTCAGGAAGCCGAGCAGTAATTCCATGGCACAGTTTCCGGCACCGCGGCCCATGCCCTGAGCAGTAGCATCCAGATAAGAAACACCATAGGACATGGTTTCGATGGTATTTGCAAATGCCAGATTCTGGTTATTATGTCCGTGGAAGCCGATCTTCTTACCGGATTTCTCCGCGTATTCCAGATAGGTGCGGGCAAGCTCTGCGGCATTCTCCGGGAAGAGTGAGCCGTAGCTGTCTACCAGATAAATAACGTCTACGTTTGTGGTGCAGAGCATTTCCAGAGCTTCTTCGACCTGCTTGCTGTTGGCCTGTGAAATGGCCATGATATTACAGGTGGTTTCGTAGCCGAGATCATGCAGGTATTCGATCATTTCGATAGCGGCCGGAATCTGGTGGATGTAGCAGGCTACACGAACCATGTCAATGACACTTTCACTTTTGGGTAAAAAGTCGGTCTTGAAATCACATCTTCCGACATCTGCCATGACGGCAATCTTCATATCTGAAATATTATCTCCGACAATAGAACGGATATCTGCCTCGTCACAGAATTTCCACTTTCCGAAATCATCGACACTGAAGAGGGTTTTGCTGGCCTTGTAACCAAACTCCATATAATCAATGCCGCTTTTAATATTGGTCTTATATAATTCACGGACGAATTCATCTGTGAAATTGAAATTATTGCAGAGACCGCCATCACGGATCGTGGCGTCTACAACCTTAACATCTGCACGTACACTCATTAAATTACCTTTTCGCTGTTCCATTTGAGTTCTCCTTTGAATCTGATATAATATAATTATCTGTTTGTAAGGATAAGCTATCGTCACTTTATCACATCAACACTTTAATGCATCAGTGCAATAACTTAACAGAGAGAATTCTATCACGAACGGAGTGGATTGTCAACAAATGAATCCGAAGATTGATTCATTTGTAATAAAGTGGTAACATAAAATCAATTCTACCTACAGAAGAAATGTATTGGGTGTACGGATTTTAATATGGAGGAGAGTTGCTTGAACGAGGTTATTTTGGATGTATATATAGCAATTTCTATTCTGATTGCGATTACGGATGTTTATTTAGGGGTTCAGTCATTAAAAAAGAATCGTACGACAGGACGGTTTCTTGGATTTGCCTGTATTGCGGCAGCAGTTGTGGATATCAGTTATCTGATCAGTATTTTGGATGAGACATATCTGCTGATGTCTGTGATGTCGAGCATTTATTTTATTAGTATTGATTTTATGCTGGTATGTCTTCTTATTTTTGTGGTGTATTTCATAAAAGGAGAATTCTCGAAGACCGGCAGGATAGCAATCAAAGTCTGTTGCTTGTATTCATTATATGAATTGGTGATTTTTGCAATCAATCCGTTCTGCGAGATTGCGATCGGATATACCGGACGGGATACGTTTATTGCAAAATACAACTATGATATGAAACCGTTGTATTGTATGCATCTGGTTTTCTCATATCTGATCGTGGTTGCGGTACTTTTCCTTCTGATCAGAAAGATGTGCCGGATTCCGAAGGAATACCGGGCTCAGTATCGCTATGTGATTCTGGGAATTTTTGCGATCGTACTTGTAAATGCAATCTTCCTGTTCCTGCCGGGAGACAATGTATATAATCTTCTGGATTACTCGATCTGCGGATATAGTCTGATCTCATTTCTGATCTACTGGAGCTGCTTTAATTATTCGACACACGGAATGTTAAATAAGCTGAAAACCTATGTGTTTGAGAATATCAGCCAGGGAATCGTGCTGTTTGATTATGATGACAATCTGATCTTACATAATGAGAGAGCGGATTATTTTCTGGGAGAGGCACTTGGAGAATGTGAGAAATTACAGGAGTTTCTGGAAACCTATAAGCTTTCCGTAAATCTTACGGCAGAGGATGAGAGCTTTTCTCTGCAATGCTATATCAAGGGAGAGGAAGAGGAACATCCGCTCAGATGCGATATCCGGCGGCTGGATAATAAGCAGGGACGTAAGCTTGGACGCATGTTTGTATTCTCCGATATTGCACTGGAGACAGATATGCTGACAGGATTTCAGAAGTGGGAAAGCTTTCAGCAGCTGGCAGTCGAGGAGCAGGAGCATTTTACATTTCCGGTCGGTGTGGCGATCTGTGATATTAACAGTCTGTCGGTGATTAACAGTACGATGGGAAGCCATGTGGGTGATCAGAAGATCCACATGCTTGCGGATATCATGCGGAAATGTTTCCCGGAAAGGACCTATTATGTCCGGGGAGTGGATGCCAATCTGATCGCATTATGCAGCCGGAGCAGTGAAGAAGAGATGTTCCGGTGTCTGTCAGAGGTGAGAGAACTGTATGATGGAAGTATACAATATGCTGCCAGTGTGGTAATAGATGAGAGCCAGAATATTGCGGATGTAATACAGGATACAGCACAGGCCATGCGTACGAAGAAGCTGGTGGATCAGAAATCCATCCATTCGGATATGCTGACCTCATTGATCCGGGCACTGGAGGAATGCGACAGTGACACGGAACAGCATGTGCGCAGGACGCAGATCATGGGAGCGGAGCTTGGTAAAAGAATTGAACTGACGGATATTCAGCAGAGCAAGCTGGCACTGCTTTGTCTGCTTCATGATATCGGAAAGATCGGAGTTCCGATGGAAATCCTCAATAAGCCGGGAAAGCTGACGGAGGAGGAATGGAAGATCATGCGGTCTCATGTGGAGAAAGGATATGAGATTGCGAACAGTAATACGGAGCTGAAGCAGATTGCAGAGGAGATAAGACATCATCATGAACGATGGGACGGAAACGGGTATCCGGACGGACTGAGCCGGGAGAGTATCCCGATCCTGTCTCGCGTGATCGCAGTGGTGGATGCATTTGATGCAATGACCAATGACCGGGCCTACAGACCGGCAATGCCTGTTTCAGAGGCAGTGGAGGAACTCAGAAGATGTGCCGGAGGACAGTTTGACCCATTTATTGTGTCTGAGTTTATTCAACTGGTTTCAGAAAAATATTCGGATCTGATAAAAGAAAGTGATATTACCAGAATAGAAGAGAAGGAAACCGGTGTGCAGCCGGAGGCGACGGATGACAGTCATCTGGAAGAGGTATTCAGTGTGCATACGATACCTTACAGCAGATATCTGGTTGATGAGTCATGGAATATCATATCTGTGGATGATAACTTTGAAATGCTGACCGGATATACGCGGGAGGATGTCGAGAACAATGTTATGAACCAGCTGGACCTGATTCCGGAGGCAGAACGCACGGAGTATCTGTGTCGGACGAATGCAAATATTGCAAAGAGTACCTTTGTATTTCAGGAGCACAGAATCCACCGGAAGGACGGAACGGATATTTATGTATTTTGTTACGGAAGAGTTTTCTATGATTCGGCAGCACAGGCACCGCGTTCCGAAATCATAATTTCCGACGTGTCCAATACATATTCGATGAAGATATTAACGGATACTGAGCAGAGTAAGGCAGAGGCAAGACTCAGAAACTGGGAGAGCACCTACCGTACGGATCCGCTTACCGGACTTTTAAATCATGCGGCATTCCGGAGTGATATGGAAATGAAGCTGCTGCAGGGTACAACGAATGCAATGATGATCATGATGGATGTTGACCGGTTTAAGCAGTACAATGATACCTATGGGCATCACATGGGAGATAAGTATCTGATCATGGTAGCTCAGGCATTGCTGATGTCTCTTCGGGATGATGATTTTGCCTGCCGAATGGGTGGAGATGAGTTTGCCGCCATGCTGTTCTTCAGTAAAACTGTACCGGAAGATGTGATGCGGGAACGTGCCCAGCAGATTTTTGACAAGGTAAATCTGACGGTGAAATCGGCAGAGGGTGGAACCGGTATTTCCATGGGAGCGGTGATCGCCAAAACAGAGGCCACGTTCAATCAATTATATGAGGAGTCTGATAACGCACTTTACAGTGCCAAGGAAAAGGGAAGAGGCAGACTGGAAGTGGCACTTCATAGAGCAGAGGCGAAGGACTGAGAAGCTGCGAAAGCAGAAAGAATAAATAATATGGATAGTTAAAGTGCAACAGGGCAGAGGAGCTGGAAATGGACTATGAGAATATGACAGATGAAGATATTATCGCACAGATTCACAGTGGAAATCATGAAGCGATGGATTACCTGTTAGACAAGTATCGGAATATGGTGAAACGGGAAAGCAGAGAGGTATATTTGATCGGTGCAGATTCTGAGGATCTGGTGCAGGAGGGGATGATCGGATTATTTAAGGCAATCCGGGATTATGAACAGGGGAAGGACTGCAGCTTCCGGACTTTTGCCGTACTGTGTGTGAAACGGCAGATCTGTACAGCTGTTACGCGCTCCAACCGGAAAAAGCATTATCCGTTAAATACCTATATATCATTTTATTCCCAGGATAAGGCAGATGTTTCATTGATGGATATGCTGGCAGCAGAAGAATACAGCAATCCGGAGGCTAATCTGCTGATGCAGGAGAAGCTTGGTGGAATTCTGGAGAAAATAAATACACTGCTCAGCCGATATGAGCGGCAGGTGCTGGAGTTATATCTGAACGGACAGGCATATGGACAGATTGCCGAGGAGCTGGGGAAGAGTGAGAAATCCGTGGATAATGCGATTCAGAGAATCCGGAAAAAACTGAGTGCGGAGTGATGCATAGATCTGCACTGCAACCTCGTTTTCGCTACGGTTGGGCGCGGTATGGGTGTTCCACCCAATAAAAAAGAAGTTCGTCTTATACATTAGCAAGTAAACTTGCATGTATAGCCGAACTTCTTTTTTGCAGCGCAGAGCATAAAAATAAGCTACTAACGGGAGTCGGACCCGTGACCTCATCATTACCAATGATGCGCTCTACCACCTGAGCTATAGTAGCATCTTGCTGTATTTCAGCAACGTGATTAATATACCAAATAAGAGAGAGGTTGTCAAGGACTAACTTTCATATTTGAAAAATTTTTTGTTTGGCATTTCCCTGATTTCTTCATAGACTTATTATGTTAGAAATGGTATACTAATCTGGTATATGATTTTAGCTAGCAGGAGGATTTATTCGTGGAAGAGCAGGAAATTATTTCAAGGAATTTTATTGAACAGATTATTGATAAAGATTTGGAAGAAGGTAAGTATGAGAAGATCGTAACCCGGTTTCCACCGGAGCCGAACGGATATCTTCATATCGGACATGCCAAATCCATTTTATTAAATTACGGATTGGCACAGGAATATCACGGACAGTTCAATCTGCGGTTTGATGATACCAACCCAACCAAGGAGAAGACAGAGTTTGTTGACTCGATTCTGGCAGATGTAAAGTGGCTGGGGGCTGATTTTGAAGATCGTCTTTTCTTTGCATCCAATTATTTTGATCAGATGTATGAAGCAGCCGTGAAGCTGATCAAGAAGGGAAAGGCATTTGTCTGTGATCTTTCGGCAGATGAGATCCGGGAGTATCGTGGAACTCTGACAGAGCCTGGTAAGAACAGTCCATACCGGGATCGTTCAATTGAGGAAAATCTGGCATTGTTTGAGGGAATGAAGAACGGTGAGTTTGAGGATGGCAGCAAGGTATTGCGTGCCAAGATCGATATGGCAGCGCCGAATATCAATATGCGTGATCCGGTTATTTACCGTGTTGCACATATGCATCATCATAACACAGGAGATAAGTGGTGCATTTATCCGATGTATGATTTTGCACATCCGATCGAGGATGCAATTGAAGGCGTTACACACTCTATCTGTACACTGGAGTTTGAGGATCACCGTCCACTGTATGACTGGGTAGTCCGCGAGCTGGAATATCCGCATCCACCGAAGCAGATCGAGTTTGCCAAGCTATATTTAAAGAGTGTTGTTACCGGAAAGCGTTATATCAAGCAGCTGGTAGAGGAAGGTATCGTAGATGGATGGGATGATCCGAGACTGGTTTCCTTAAGTGCCTTAAGACGTCGTGGTTTTACACCGGAGTCCATTAAGCTGTTTATGAGTCTGACCGGTGTTTCAAAGGCACAGAGCACCTGTGATTATGCGATGCTTGAATACTGCATCCGTGAGGATCTGAAGATGAAGGCGAATCGTATGATGGCGGTTCTGGATCCGGTTAAGCTGATCATTGACAACTATCCGGAAGGACAGGTTGAATACATGGAAGTGGAGAACAACCAGGAGAATCCGGAATTAGGAGTGCGTAAGGTGCCATTCTCCAGAGAATTATATATTGAGCGGGAAGACTTTATGGAGAATCCGCCGAAGAAATATTTCCGTTTGTTCCCTGGCAATGAGGTCCGCTTAAAGGGTGCTTATTTTGTGAAATGTGTAGACTTTAAGAAGGATGAGCAGGGAAATATCACAGAAATCCATTGTACCTATGATCCGGAGACAAGAAGCGGTTCCGGATTTGAAGGAAGAAAGGTAAAGGGTACGATCCACTGGGTAGATGCAGGTACCTGTGTAGATGCGGAAGTACGTTTATATGAGAACATTGTAAAGGATGATGAACCGGTTCGGAATGAAGACGGATCATGGAATCTGAATCCGAACTCACTTACCGTATTGAAAAACTGTAAATTAGAGGAGAATTTCCGGGAGGCAAAGCCGGGAGATTCCTTCCAGTTTATGAGAAACGGATATTTCTGTGTAGATACAAAGGATACAGACGAGGAGCATCTGGTATTTAACCGGATTGTTTCTCTGAAGAGCTCTTATAAGCCGAATTAGTCGGTGACGGGAGTCGGAACAGGAGGTAGTTACTATGGGATTATTCTCAGATGTTGAGCAGATGGGATTGGGTGGAGTCGATATGGAAAAGGTCTTTCAGGATGAGACAAAGACCGCACATGAGGCAGAAAACGCTGAAAAGGAGAAACATGATCCGGAGAAGCGGGAAGAGGATATTTTATTTGATAAGTCCTATCAGTGCCCGATCTGTGATTCCGAGTTTAAGGTAAAAGCAGTTCGCACAGGTAAGATAAAGCTGATCGATCAGGATGAGCAGCTCAGACCGATTTATGAGAATCATATTGATCCCCTGAAGTACGATGCGATTACCTGTAGTAAATGTGGTTATACGGCGCTTACCAGATATTTTAAGCCGGTGACAACGGCACAGTACCGGACGATTAAACAGGAGTTTTGTGCGAATTTTAAGGGACTTCCGGAAGAAAAGGGACCATGTATGTCCTATGAAGGCGCATTGCTCCGACATAAGCTTGCACTGATCTGTGCATTAAAGAGAAATGCAAAGAACAGTGAAAAGGCATATATCTTTCTGAAGATGGCATGGCTTCTCCGGGGAGAAATGGAGACACTGGATAAAGCGGATCCGAGACAGCCGGAGTTGAAGAAGGAAGAACGGGAATGTATCCAGAAAGCATATGAAGGATTTCTGATGGCTTTCTCAAAAGAGAATTTCCCAATGTGCGGTATGGATGAGATTTCGTTAAGGTATATTATGGCTGTGTTGGCTCATGATATAGGAAGAATCGAAGATTCCGTTAAAATGCTGGCATCGGTTCTGAATTCCAGAACGGCACCGAGACGTATAAAGGATAAGGCGCTGGATCTGAAAGAGAAGATCAAGAAGGAAGTATACGCATCCCAGCATTAACTGTGAAATGTCGGATGTGATAACAGTAAATCAGAGATAAAATGGAGGAATGATTCCTGCGAATCATTCCTCCATTTGTATATGGTTGGTTTTCAAAATGCCGCGTGGAATTGCGTCCTTGGAGTTTTTCCACGGTTCATTTGCATAACGATAGTCATACTTGTTGATAAACCATTCAATATCATCATTTACACGTTCCATTCCGGCAAAGTAGACCTGATTTAAGCAGGTAAGGAAATCTGCATATTGGGTTTTGTCAAGCTTGGAGGCACCTGCATCGTATAAAATACCATAGTGCCAGGTACAGAACCCTTTGCAGCCGGCAACGGCAGAACGGAAATCGGCATCCTTTTTCCATAAATGAAAAATAGTATCAATATAACGGGAAAAGGTAGATTCCATACGCTCACAGATGAAACAGTGAGACTCCAGTTCCCGAATATAAGAAGTGACAGGGGACGGACTGTTGCTGCGTTTAAATAATCCGTTGGCGGAAGGGGATGTTTTGGCCCGTTCCTTCAGATCACGGATCGTTTTATCCGTATGGGTTTTTAACATAAGTGCCAGTCCCAGCCGGTTCTTCTGGTGATAGAGGAGCTGAATATGATGCTGACAGAATCCCAGCTTATCTGTCATGGCACGATTATCATCCTCCATATAACTTGGTCCCATAGTGTAGTCGATGGCATTTTGCTCCAGCTCCTGATACAGCGCACAGACCGGGCATTCGCAGTCGGAGCGGAACGCATCGTTGACCGGAATTGTAAATAATTGTTCTTTCATGAAGAATATCCTTCCTTGTTTTTTCTATTGATAATTATACATGAAAAACAGGCATCTGTCATTTCTTATGTCAGGAATAATCT